>CAZGKZ010000047.1:0-6996 GCA_964526315.1 uncultured Geobacteraceae bacterium | reverse complement strand
TCAGGTTCATGGTTGCCGATTGGAGTAAATTAAGCTAGACTGCGGGTGTTTGTAATTAGTCGGTAGTCAGTTTGTAACCAGAGAGTTTTGTGGCGCAATGTCAGTTGCCGGATTTTAGACGGAAACTGGCTTAACTGAATCGGGGAGATTTCAGTCCAATGAGCAAACCGGGAAAAACAAAATTTCAGATTGATCTGCGGCGACATTTGCGTGAAAACTATGTTGAAGAGAATCTGATTCACCTGATCTCTGAGATTGCCGAAGCATCCAAATATATTATTCACTCCATCAGTACCGGTGATTTGGGTGTGGCTGGTACTTCCAACCTTTACGGGGAGCAACAGTTGGCTCTGGATGTCCTTGCCGATCGGATTCTGCGCAAGCGGCTTGATCACTCCCGTGTGGTTGCCAACATGATGTCAGAGGAGATGGATGAGATTATTCCAGTTTCTCCTGATTGCGGTGGAAAATATTCGGTCGCTTTTGACCCGTTGGATGGATCATCTCTGGTTGATGTCAATCTGGCTGTTGGGACCATCGTCTCTATTTTTCAGGGGTGCGATCTGCTGCAACCAGGGCGTAAACAGGTTGCTGCGCTATATATTCTCTACGGACCGCGAACAACCTTGGTCTATAGTGTCGGCAAGGGTGTTCATGAATTCGGAATGAATATGTTGCGGGAATATACTCTGCTCCAGGAGAATATCACCATCAAGCCACAGGGGAATCTCTATTCGCCTGGCGGACAACGGAACCTCTATACCCCGGGAGTTGAAGCATTTATCAGGAAGTTGGAACAGCGTGGTGTCAAGCTTCGTTACAGTGGTGGCTTTGTTCCTGATATTAACCAGATTTTACTTAAAGGTGAGGGGATTTTCTTCTATCCCCATCTTCAGGATAAGCCACAGGGAAAACTGCGGGTATTGTTTGAGCTGAGTCCGATGGCATTTTTAATCGAGCAGGCTGGGGGGGCGGCTTCTGATGGCCGGCAACCTATTCTGGACTTACAACCGGAACAGATTCATGAGCGTTCACCAGTATTTATCGGTTGTAAAAAGGATGTTGCGATGGCTGAAGAATTGATCCGTGAAATGGAAAGTGGCAAAGATGGTCAAGCCAAAAAGAAAGCGAAGTCCTGAACAGCTTTAAATTCATGATCTAGATTTTATTGATTGATCACGCGGGAGGGGGATATGCAGCCGATACTCATCGCTTTGGCTGCAACAATTGTCGGCTTGTCCGTGGCCCCGATCTATTCGCTGCCAAGCTTTCCCGGTTGGTGGTTCGCCGCTTTTTTTGCTCTGCTGTTTTTCCTGTTACGTCGATACCCCCGTTTCTCTCTCATCTTTTTGTTTCTTGCTGTTTCCATTATTTCAAATCTGCGCTACCCCCTCCAATTTCCATCCCGTCAAGAAATTATCGATATCAACCAGTTGGCCAAGAAAGTTACCTTAACTGGGACCGTTACAGACATCAGGCAACTCACTGAAGGACGGAGTTGGATTGAATTGTGTGCTGATTCTGTGGCAACAAAAGGTCAGTCGATACCATTGGAATCCCCACTGCTGGTCCGTATCTATATGGGTGAGGGGACAGATCAACTTTTCCCTGGTGATGTTATTCGCTGTAAAACTCGGATGCGCCAACCGCGCCTCTTTGGGATGCCGGGTGAATTTAACTGGCCCCGCTATCTGGCTAGCCAGCATGTTGATATGACCGCCTGGGTAAAAAACAGTGATAAAATAACAATTTTGAATCGACAAAAAAATAGTATCAATCGAAGGGTTGTTACATGGCGTAGCCGAATTGCTGCAACTATTCAGGAGTTGATGCCGGAGAACCGCGCCTATCTGGTCCGGGCGCTGGTGTTAGGTGAGGGGCGGGTTATCCCCGATTCCATCCGAAAAACTCTGGCGAAGAGTGGTATCAGTCATCTTTTTGCCATTTCGGGACTCCACCTGGGGATGATCGCTTTGCTCGGTTATCGACTACTGCTTATTTTCTATCGTCGTTTCCCCCGTTTGCTCAATTGGCAACCACCACAGAGGATTCTCCCTCTGGTGCTTCTTCCTCTATTGTTCGGCTACCTGCTCTTGACCGGGGATGCAGTTTCCACCCGTCGGGCTTTTGTCCTGGCCGGACTGGTCGCCATGTTTATTTATTGGCGTTATTATGTAAATCCGCTGCTGCTATTGGCTTCTCTCGCACTATTGTCCCTACTGGTTAATCCATTGCTCTTCTGGCAGGCAGGCTGGCAACTCTCTTTTGCCGGCGCTGCCGGCATTCTTCTCTGGCAACCGTTGTGGCAACATTTCGGAAGAGATTTCCCTTTATATGTCCGTTACCCTCTCCAACTGTTTATGGTGACTTTTGCCGCTATGCTGGCCACATTGCCCTTGGTTCTGCTTAATTTCCATCTCTTGGCACCGATCGGGGTTATTGCAAATCTCATCTGCGTTCCGCTTGTCACGCTGTTAGCTCTGCCGATTGGTTTCTCTGGATTGCTCTTTTATCCACTTCTCCCACATTTGTCAGAACTGTTATTCCAGCTTTGCGGATTTGTCCTGGATTTTATTTTGTTGCTGGCGAACTGGTTCACTGCGCTTCCTGGTTGCAGTGGGAGCTATCTGTTTCTTTCCCATTCGCAGAATTTGGCAGTGGCTCTGTTTATCTTGCCGCTACTTTTATTTCCCCAAGTCGTCAAGATAAATAGATTGCGATTCGGCGTCATTTGCCTATTTATTGCTGCTGTGCTTTGGCAATTTCCACAGGCTCAATCGTCGCCTGTTTCGTTGACCATGTTCAGTGTCGGACAGGGTGAATCAATGCTGCTGCGGAATAATCTGGGTGAGGCCGTTTTGATTGATGGGGGCGGATTTTACAGTGATCGGTTTGATGTTGGAGAGCGTTTGTTGGCACCGGCTTTTGCCGAGTTGGGGGTGACTGAACTGACTGCCGTTGTGTTAACTCATGATGATCTTGACCATCGCAAGGGGTTAATTTTTATTCTCGACAATTTTCCAGTTAGAGAGTTCTGGACTGGGCAAGCTCCAGCTAAATTATCCTATCGGTTGCGGAAGGTTTTGAAGAAAAAAAAGATTCCAGTCAAGATAGCACCCTCCGGTTGGAGTAAGCTCCCTTTTTGGACCTCCGGTACTTTACATATGTATAACGGAGCTACGCCGGATAGCCGTAAGAATGATACGTCTCTGGTTATGTATTATGATCATGGTGATGGTAATAGCTTGCTGTTGACTGGCGATCTGGAGAAAAAAGGGGTAGAAAAGCTTTTATCCTCCGGATTGCCGGGGCCGGTCTCATTGTTGAAATTACCCCATCATGGCAGTAGATTTTCGGCAACTGATCAACTCATTGACCAATTGCACCCCCGGTCTTGTTTGGTGTCTGCCGGGTATCAGAACCGTTACCACTTGCCGGCTAAGTCGGTTGTCGCTTATCTGCAGGAGAAGAAGGTTCCCCTTTATCGAACTGACCTTTCAGGTTCACTTCAGGCCCAGTATTCAGAACAGGGCTGGCAAATCAAGCATTGGCAGAGAGGCCTTTTCCGTTGACAACCTCCTATAAAGTCTGTTAATAATTCTAATTATTATAGGAGACTTATGATTTCTGTCCAATCAAATATCTTGATTGTCGATGATGAACTTTTCTTCCGTAAACTCTATCGTGATCTACTATTGGAGGAGGGGTACCGGGTCGATGTCTGTGACAATGGTGATGATGCAATTTCACTGTTGCAGCAGCGATCGGTTGATCTGGTATTGACCGATATGGTTATGCCGGGGAAAAATGGCCTGGAAGTCCTGCGTGCCGCCAAGGCTCTGCCAAACCCTCCAGATGTTATTCTGGTGACTGGACATGCCAGTCTGGAATCAGCGATTGATGCCCTGAAGAATGGGGCTCGTGACTATCTGGTTAAGCCGTTTAATCCGGAGGAGTTGAAACATCTTGTCCGCAACTGTCTGGATCAACGCAATCTGCTGACAGAGAATGATCATTTGCGCCGTCAGATTCATCTTTTTCAAACCGGTCAATCATTATCGTCTCTGATTGATCTGGAACGGCTTATCTCTCAGGCTCTTGATGTGTTGCTACGTGAGATGGATGCGAGCATCGGCTGTACTTTTACCCTTAAAGATGGTGTGACTCCAAACCTGACCGGAACAAAAAATCTGCCCGCTGAATTTGCTGAACAGTTGATTGATATTTTGCTGCCGCAGCTGGATAGACTGACAGGCCTTTGTCAGCCTGATGGAGAAGTGGCTACTCAGTTGATGAAGTTGCAGCATCAGTGGGAACATATCTGGATGTTACCACTGCGTGATGGTGATGTTGTTAAGGGGGGGATTATCATTTGTGAGGTGGCCGGTAATTTGCTCGAAACGGTCCCTTTAGTTGATTTACGTTATCTGTGCGATCAGGTGACCCTTGGCTTTGAAAATGGTTGCCGTTATCAGGATGCTCAGGAGATGATGTATACTGATGATTTGACCGGATTGTATAATCATCGCTATATGCAAGTTTCACTGAGCCGTGAAATCCGGCGCTCACAACGGTATGGATTGAAATTCTCTCTGCTATTTCTTGATCTGGATCGTTTCAAGGAGATTAATGATAGTTACGGACATTTAGCCGGAAGTGCAGCCCTTAAAGAGGTTGGCCATTTGTTAGCCGATTGTGTCCGGGATGTTGATACACTATTTCGCTTTGGCGGAGACGAGTTTGCTGCCATATTAGTGGAGACTGACGATCGAACGGCACGAATTGTTGCTGAGAGGATTCGGCGGGTGATAGAAGGGCATGCTTTTCTTCAAGATCAGGGGACTCCAAGTTATGTGACGGTGACCTCTGGATTTTCAACATTCCCGACTGATGCAACCGAGAAGAAAGAGCTCCTTGAATTGGCTGACCGAGCCATGTATGTCGGTAAAGTAACCCGGAATGTTATTTGTGGTGTCGTTGATATTCCACAAGATGGTGAATAGACCTCAGACCCCCTCTTTTTTATCTAATTTTCATCAATCCTCAGAGAAAACGATAGTTGAAAAAATTTGGAAAATATCGCTTAAACTCCTTTCAGATCAACACAGAATAGGGTATCTTCTCCCGTCTATGTAACTTCCAGTTAATCTTGAATCGATTGAATAATACAGAAAAGGTCAATGTTGTGAGTGTAACTGCAATTAAAGGGATGAATGATGTTCTGCCTGGAGAGGTGGAGACTTGGCAGTTTTTAGAGCAGAGCGCCCGTGACGTTTTCGGACTCTATGGTTTCTCTGAAATCAGAACGCCAATTGCAGAAAAGACGGAGCTCTTCTGCCGCTCCATTGGTGAAACCACCGATATTGTTGAAAAGGAAATGTACACCTTTAATGATAAAAGCGAGAAATCCTTAACTTTACGCCCTGAAGGGACCGCACCGGTGATGCGGTCTTTTATTCAAAATCGTTTATATACCCTTGATCCGATCTCTAAACTTTACTATATGGGGCCGATGTTTCGTTATGAGCGTCCACAAAAGGGTCGCTATCGTCAGTTTCACCAGATCGGGGTTGAGGTTGTTGGGGTTGAAGATGCAAAAATTGATGCTCAGGTTCTGGCTATGCTGCATCAATATTTTGTCCGGATCGGGATTGAGTCGGTCTCTTTGCAGATTAATTCCCTTGGTTGTCCTGAGTGTCGTCCCCTCTACCGGAAAGAACTGATCTCTTACCTTGAGTCGCGCTTGGATACTCTCTGTGCTGAATGTCAACGCCGTTATCAGACTAATCCACTGCGGGTCCTAGATTGTAAGGTTGCCGGATGTCAAACTGCGACGGTCGATGCTCCCTCGGTTCTTGATCATCTTTGCTCTCCCTGTAACGAACATTTCTCTCAGGTCAAAGGGTACCTGACGAGCTTGGATATTCCGTTTGTTGTCAATTCACGGATGGTGCGTGGTCTCGATTATTATGTACGGACGACTTTTGAGTTGGTGACTGACCAACTTGGGTCGCAGAATGCTGTTGCTGCCGGTGGGCGTTACGATGGATTAGTAGAGAGCCTTGGTGGCCCGGCACTCCCTGGAATTGGTTTTGCCATTGGTCTTGAGCGGTTGGTGTTGATGAAGGGTGAACAGCGGATAAGTTCACCGCCACCACAACTGTTTATAGCTGCTATCGGGGAAGAGGCTGCTGACCGGGCATTTGTTCTGATGTCCCAGCTTCAGGTTGCTGGCGTACGTGTCGAAATGGATTATTTAGGGAAAAGCCTGAAAGCACAAATGCGTCGGGCAAACAAATTGAATGTCGCTTACACTCTTATCCTCGGTGAGGAAGAGCTTGAATCGGGACAGGCACAACTGAAAAACATGTCTGATAGTCGTCAGTCGATGGTTGCCTTAGATACTCTGATTGAAGTTTTTTTAGAAAAACATTGTTGAGATCGCTACTTCTGCTTGACCTGTAGTTATAGCGGTTTATATACTTCTAGATTGTTTATAAATTTATCAAAGCTTAATCGCTTGTTTTGGAGGATTCTTGTGTTGAACGATAAACTTGGTAGCTTGGTGAGAACTCATCGTTGTGGTGATTTGACAGCAGCGCAGATTGGGCAGGACGTTTGTGTCATGGGGTGGGTACAGAGGCGGCGTGACCATGGTGGTTTGATTTTCATCGATCTGCGTGACCGTGAGGGGATTGTTCAGTTGGCACTTGACCCCGATCGTGATCTCCCTTCGCACCAGAAGGGTGAGCAGGTTCGTAATGAATATGTTCTTGCTGCACTGGGGAAGGTGTCACCGCGTCCTGAGGGGACCGTCAATCCAAAGATGAAGACCGGTGAAGTTGAAATTGAGATCAGTGAGTTACTGATTCTGAATCGTTCTGAAACTCCCCCCTTCATGCTCGATGAATTTACCGAGGTTGCTGAGAATATCCGCTTGAAATATCGCTATCTCGATTTACGTCGTCCGGTACTGCAAAGAAACATGCGAATGCG
>CAZGKZ010000046.1:0-7082 GCA_964526315.1 uncultured Geobacteraceae bacterium | reverse complement strand
TTAATAAAAACACCATTAAATTACTTGGTTACAGCAGAAAAGAGATCATCGGAAAACACTACACAGAAGTGGTCTATGCAAAAGATATCGACCGAGCAAATCTTTTCTTCAACAATAAACAATTTCCTAAAAATACCGCCGGACAAGAACTGAGATTACAGTGTAAAAACAATGGATCTCTCCTCCACGTTGAAGTTCGTGCCATCAATATCGAAAAGAAAATTTCCGGTGGATTCAAACTTGGTCGGCACTATAACCAAAACCAAAATTTTGTTGGAACTTACGGGGTCGCCAGAGATATCAGTGAAAGAAAAAAATCGGAAGAGATCATCCGCTTCCAGAATAATCATGACTTACTGACAGGGTTACCCAACCGAGCATTACTGAACGAAGATCTGGTGGCACTAATCTCTCATGCCAATGAAACCAGTGAAAAATTTGCACTGCTGTTTATCGACATCAATCGCTTCAAATTGATTAATGACTCATATGGGACAAGCCTTGGTGATGAACTGCTTAAAAATCTTGCCGACACCCTACGAAGATGTACCCGGGAAGAGGACACCCTCGCCCGCCTCGGAAGTGATGAGTTTATCCTTCTGATTTCCAATATCAACTCCTCTGATGACGCTATTGCGGTGGCAAAGAAAATCACCGTGGGAGTCATCCCCCCATTTAAATATCAAGAACAGGAAATCCACATAACACTAAGTATTGGTATTGCAATTTATCCAGATCATGGAAAAACACGGGAAGAGTTGATGAGAAACGCAGACACTGCTGTGTGTAGCGCGAAAACAAAAACCAGAAGACACCATTGTCTGTACAGTAGAAAACTTAAAAATAAAAACAGTCACATTGTCTTTGTTGAGAATATGATTAGAGATTCAATTAAAAATGATCGTTTTGTCGTTTTTTACCAGCCACAAATTGATTTAAGTTCAGGTAAAATCCACGCAGTAGAAGCATTAGTTCGAATCAAAGCACCCGACAACACCCTTATATTGCCCGGTAAGTTCATTGATATTGCTGAGGAGACCTCATTAATTACTGATATCGGGGAGATAGTCCTCAGAAAAGTCTGCGAGGACATATCCAATTGGAATAAAAAAGGGATCCGGATGCAAGTTTCGATCAATGTATCCGCGTTACAACTGGCAATGACTAATTTTTCTGAATATGTTCTGGAAGAGTTGTATAAATTTCAGATCGATCCACAAGAAATTGAGATTGAGCTAACCGAGAACGTCTTGGTTAAAAATATAAACATGACGATTTCAAATATTATAAAACTGACGGATGCGGGGATTAAAATTGCCATTGATGATTTTGGTACCGGATACTCATCTCTAAGCTATCTAGACCACCTGCCACTGAATACTTTGAAGTTGGATCAATCTTTCATGAGAAAGATAACTGCAGAAAATATGCATGATACAATTATCCCGGCTATCATCAATGTGGCCAAAGGGCTACAACTTGATTTTATTGCAGAGGGGGTAGAAACCCAGGCTCAACATGATTATTTACTCAAGCAGGGTTCTTGTATTGTTCAGGGTTTCTATTACAGCAAACCAATTGAAAAAAGTAAGCTAATTGACTTTATAAAAAAATATGGGATAAAGAAACGAACCTAGGAGACTGTTGAACTTCATAGTTCGCAAAACCCGACAACCTCCTCGTCAAATAAAAAGCCCGCCAATTCTTGGCGGGCTTTTTATTTCAGTCTGCCAGCAAAGCCGCATGTGCTGCTGCTAAACGGGCAATTGGCACTCGGTAGGGAGAACAGGAAACATAATCCAAACCAATATCATGACAAAAAATGACGCTGGAGGGCTCTCCGCCATGTTCACCACAGATTCCAACTTTTAAGTCGGGCCGAGTTTGTCGACCCCGCTCAAAACCGATCTTAACCAACTCACCCACACCCCGTTGATCAAGGGCAACAAAAGGATCTTTTTTCAGAACCCCACGATTGACGTAATCGGGAAGAAAATGCCCGGCATCATCACGTGACAAGCCATAGGTTGTCTGGGTCAAGTCATTGGTTCCAAAAGAGAAAAAATCAGCCTCTTGAGCGATTGCATCAGCAGTCAAAGCGGCTCTCGGCAATTCGATCATTGTACCAATTAAATAATCAATTTTGACCCCATAGTCCTTACAAACAGCGTCAGCCACCTTAATTGCATTGGCACGTAAGATCTTCAGCTCATTAACGTGGCTAACCAGAGGAATCATGATCTCCGGAACAATTTCAAATCCTTCATTTTTAATCAGTTCACAGGCCGCTTCCATAATTGCCTGAACCTGCATATCGTAAACTTCTGGATAGGTGATTGCCAGGCGACAACCACGATGTCCCAGCATCGGATTAAACTCATGGAGACTTGCCACGTGCTCTTTAACTTCGGAAAAACGGATTCCAACTGCGTTGGCTAGCTCAGAGATATCATCATCTGTTTGGGGGAGAAACTCGTGCAAAGGGGGATCGAGCAAACGAATCGTCACCGGCAACCCCTTCATCTCCCGGAATAGACCGATAAAATCCCCTTTTTGCATCGGCAGAATTTTATCCAGAGCCCGTTTGCGCCCCTCCAGATCATCCGCAAGAATCATCTCCCGCACCGCCTGAATTCTTTCACCTTCAAAAAACATATGTTCAGTCCGGCACAGACCGATACCTTCGGCGCCAAAATCACGGGCAACTTTTGCATCACGGGGAGTATCGGCATTCGTCCGTACTTTAAGCCGCCTGAACTGATCTGCCCAACCCATAAATGTGGCGAAATCACCACTCACAGCTGGTTGAACCTTCGGGACAACACCTAGAATAACTTCACCGGTGGTGCCATTCAAAGTGATCTCATCACCACGTTTAATTAATTGTCCTGATTTGGTGGTCAATTGTTGTTTTTCATAGTCAATCTTGATATCACCACACCCAGAGACACAACATTTCCCCATGCCACGGGCAACAACAGCGGCATGAGATGTCATTCCACCACGGGCGGTCAAAATTCCCTGTGCCGCATTCATCCCATGGATATCTTCGGGACTGGTTTCAATCCGAACCAGAATAACTTTTTTCTTCAGTCGGGTCTGTTCTTCGGCCTCATCAGCATTGAAGACAACTTTACCACTGGCGGCACCGGGAGATGCTGGTAACCCCTTGGCAACAACCTGTTTGTCTGCAGCAGGATCAAGAGAGGGATGTAATAGCTGGTCCAGTTGATCGGGATCAACACGCAGCACCGCCTCTTTTTTAGTGATTAATTTTTCGTCCACCATATCGACTGCAACCTTGATCGCAGCTTGTGCGGTACGCTTTCCGGTTCGAGTTTGCAACATATACAGCTTACCTTTTTCAATTGTAAACTCAATATCCTGCATATCTTTATAGTGTTGTTCCAGAATTGAACGAATATTGTCCAGCTGCTTATAGCTATCCGGAAGAACCTCTTCCATTGAGGGGAGATCCCCTTCTTTATGTTTAGCCCGGTTGATCGGTTGTGGAGTTCTAATCCCGGCAACAACATCTTCACCCTGGGCATTGACCAGAAATTCGCCATAAAAATAGTTTTCACCGGTAGAAGGATCACGGGTAAAAGCAACCCCGGTAGCACAATCATCACCCATATTGCCAAAGACCATCCCCTGGACATTAACAGCAGTCCCCCAATCACTGGGGATAGAATGAAGCTTGCGATAAGTCACTGCACGAGGGGTCATCCAGGAACCAAATACAGCCCCAATAGCCTCCCATAATTGTTGCAAAGGATCTTCCGGAAACACCTCGCCCAAACTTTGCTGGTAAATCTGTTTAAATTCACCCACCAGTTCCTGCAGATCTTCGGCAGATAATTCAGTGTCCAGTTCAACATTCTTCTGTTCTTTTTTCTCCGCAAGAATTTTTGCAAAGGCATCTCCGTTCATCCCTTTGACAACATTGGCGAACATCTGAATGAAACGTCGATAAGAATCATAGGCAAAGCGTGGGTCATTGCTCTGGCGGATAACCCCCTGGATAGTCTGATCATTCAACCCGAGATTTAAAACCGTGTCCATCATTCCCGGCATTGAGGCTCGAGCTCCGGAACGAACCGAAACCAGTAACGGGTTGTCGCTATCCCCAAACCCCTTATCCATCCGTTGCTCAAGAACTCTTAAAGCACTGGTCACTTCGTCATGCAATCCTGCCGGGAAATCATGATTATTTGAATAGTAGGTTGTACAAACTTCAGTTGTCAGGGTAAATCCCGGTGGCACCGGCAAACCAATTGAAGTCATCTCAGCAAGGTTAGCCCCCTTACCCCCGAGCAACTCCTTCATTGAACCATTACCATCCGCTTCACCAACACCAAAGGCATAGACGTACTTGGACATTTTATTGCTCCTTACCACAAAGTGGTCCAGGTTACTTTCAAATCAGGCAATCCGACGGAAATCAGCAATCCCCTTAAACAGACCGGCAATACCGGTTAATAAGGCCAAACGATTATTTTTAATCAACTCATCATCTACCATAACCATAACACTATCAAAAAATGTATCAACAGGTTGACGCAATCCGGCAATAGTTTCCAACGCCTGAGCATAATTACGCTCAGAAACATATTCTGCGACTTTCCCCTGTACTTTTTGCAACTGGTCAAAGAGCTCTTTTTCACTCTCTTCATTCAGCAGGGAAGAATCAACAGGCTGCTCCACTCCCTCTTTCACAATATTTCCGACCCGCTTAAATGCAACAGCTAAAGGTTCAAAATCATCCTTTTCCTTCAGTTTTGACAATGCTTTGATCCGTTCAACCGCATCAAGTGGCTCAACGAAAGAAGCACTTAAAACCGCATCAATAACATCAACCGGATAATTTTGCGCTGACAGCAGATTAACCAGTCGCAAACGGATAAATTCAACGACGTCAGCTTCTATTTCCTCGGCAGCGCGTTGCCGTTTCGTCTCCATCAGTTGTACAGATTTAGAAACAAAATCAGGGATCGAAATGGGATAGCCACGATCCATGATGATCGCCAGAATTCCAATAGCACTCCGCCGCAAAGCATAGGGATCAGCAGTTCCGGTTGGAATCAACCCAACACTGAAACAACCACAGATCGTATCTATCTTATCGGCCAAAGAGATAAAAGCACCAATGTCATCGCTGGGCAATTCACCGCCAGCTTGAATAGGGAGGTAATGTTCGTAGATCGCCTTTGCGACTCGTGGCTCTTCCCCCTCCAGCAGTGCATACTCACGCCCCATAACCCCCTGAAGCTCAGGGAATTCGTTAACCATTCCGGTTTCTAAATCACATTTGGCCAGAGTGGCAGCACGTCTGGTCAGCTCAACAGTTTGCGGAGCAAATTGCTGTGCCAAACCAGTAGCCAGCTCTGTAAATCGTTCTACCTTTTCAAAGCTGGTTCCCAATTTCGCTTGATAAACTACTTTTTTCAGCGACTCAAGACGGGTCTCAAGTTGACTCTTCTGATCCTCTTGCCAGAAAAACATCGCATCAGCAAGGCGTGCTTTGAGAACCCGCTCATTACCTGCAACCACAACCGCCGGATCTTTCACCAGGGTATTGGCAATGGTCACAAAATGGGGCAAAAGCTTACCTTGTTCATCTATCAGGGTAAAATAGCGCTGATGTTCACGCATACTGGTAATCAGCAATTCCGGTGGTAACTGGAGAAACCGAGCCTCAATTGTCCCGGCAAGGGCCTGCGGAGTTTCAACCAGAAAGCAGACTTCATCAAGAAGCTTCTGATCGGGATTAATCCTCCCTCCCAGTTGCTTGGCAATCACCTCAAGCTGCCCTTCGATCAATTTCCGGCGCTTCTCTATCTGCGGAATGACATAGTGCTGTTCAGCTTTGGTAATGTAGTCTGCAACACCACTGACGGTGAACTCTTCCGGAGCCATAAAACGGTGCCCACGGGAAAGATTACCACTGTGCAGGTCACCAAAGGCGAATGGGATAATTTCACCGCCGAAAGTTGCAACAATCCAGTGGATAGGTCTGACAAAGCGGATATCCAGATCTTTCCAGCGCATCGATTTTTTAAACGGAATTTTACCGATCATCCGGGGAAGAATTTCCATCAACTGGTCAATAGATTTACCCCCCTCAACAACCTTGGATAAGAACAGATACTCACCCTTTGCTGTTTCAATCGTACTCAACTCAGCGACACTGACCCCATTGGTCTTGGCAAAACCCTCTGCCGCTTTGGTTGGGTTGCCGGATGCATCAAAAGCAATTCTGGCCGGAGGTCCCGTCAGTTCAAGTTCCTGACGTTGCTGTTCTGTCGCAACATCAGCAATCGAGATTGCCAGGCGGCGCGGGGTGGCAAAACTACGGATTTCACCATAATTAATTCGAGCAGCCGTTAACTCTTGGCTTAGTAACCGCTTGATATCATCCAGGGCACGCGGGATAAATCCGGCAGGGATCTCTTCTGTACCCAATTCAAAAAATAATTCTACAGACATGTCCTTCTCCAATTGTGAACGTCAATCAACGAAACAGAGCTGATGAGATGATCATTTCTTCAGTAAGGGAAAACCAAGTTTTTCTCGTTGCTTGACATAACCCTCTGCACACAATTTTGCCATATTCCGGACTCGACCAATGTAGCTGGCACGCTCAGTCACCGAAATTGCACTCCGCGCATCGAGAAGATTGAAGGCATGTGACCCCTTGAGAACAAAATCATAAGCCGGGAAAACCAGATCTTTGGCTATCAGTCGAAGAGACTCTTTCTCGTACATATCAAACAATTGAAAAAGCATCTCAGTATCAGCTTCTTCAAAATTATAGTGAGAGAATTCAACCTCAGTCTGGTGGTGAATATCCCCGTATTTAATTCCATCAGTCCATTCCAGATCGTAAACGTTGTCAACCCCCTGCAGATACATTGCGATCCGTTCACAACCGTAAGTAATCTCACCGGAGATCGGCTTCAGGTCGATGCCACCACACTGCTGGAAATAGGTAAATTGGGTGATTTCCATTCCATCCAGCCAAACTTCCCAACCAAGCCCCCAGGCCCCCAAGGTTGGTCCCTCCCAGTTGTCTTCAACAA
>CAZGKZ010000045.1:0-7232 GCA_964526315.1 uncultured Geobacteraceae bacterium | reverse complement strand
AAAAAGCAGGATATTTAAAAATGGACAATAATCGTACTATCATTGCTGTTGTTCTGGTTGTTCTTCTGTGGTCTGGTTACAGCCTTTTTTTTGCTCCACAGGCGGTTCCCCCACAGGTTGCATCGGTTGAAGCCGTTACCAAGGAGCAACCGGTTAAACAGGAGGGGAAACAAGTAACGCCGGGCGTTGATTCTCCTACTCCAGACGTTCTTCCCGGTAGTAATGAGAAGGAGTCTTTCCTTAACGTTTCGTCCAATTATTACGATATTAAAATATCATCCATTGGTGCGACGATTCAGTCTATTGTTTTAAAACAATATAAAGAGACAAATGCTGCCGATTCTCCCCCGTTTCACCTTTTGGATAGTCAGAGTTTTGCCCTTTCGACGTTAAAAACTTCAGGGAGTGATGGCCTCTATCTTCCATCTAATCTTAACTATAAGGTTCTTGATAATAAAAGTTCCATAGATGTAAAGAATGAAGATGTCACTGTCAGTTTTGTGGCCACAATAAATGATCTGACTGTGGTGAAGAGTTACACCTTTCACCCCTCTTCTTATTCTTTTGATCTCGATATCCAGCTGATTAATAATTCTGAAACAGTAATTAATGGTCGATTAAATCTTTCATTGATTTCCCCCTGGGATAAGGATAGCAAGTCCCGGATGTATACCTTTGTCGGGCCGGTTACTTTTAACGGGGAGGAGCTTGAAGAGGATAAACCCGCAGGTTTAGAAAAATCGCCAAAGATTTATAAAAAAGATATTGTTTGGTCGGGGTATATGTCCAAATATTTTTTAAGTGTGGTCAACCCTAACGAGGCGCCAGATCAACTTTTTATCAGTGCGGGGGATGGTTTCGTCGATAACCGCTTTACTACAACAGAGTTAAATCTTGAAAAAGATCAAAAAGCTTCTTTTCTCTACACTGCTTATTTTGGTCCAAAACAGGATGAGTTTTTGGCGGCAAGTGGCCATAGTTTTGAAAAAGCAATTGATTATGGTTTTTTCCATCCCCTGTCAAAACCCCTGATGGTTGTCTTAAAGTTTTTCTATAGTTTTATTGGTAATTACGGAATTTCTATCATCTTATTGACGATCTGTATCAAGTTGATTTTCTGGCCATTGACACAGAAAAGTTACAAATCAATGCAGGGTATGCAGAAATTGCAACCTGAAATGAAGAAAATGCGGGAAAAGTACGGCAAGGATAAACAAAAACTTAATCAGGAGATGATGGGTTTTTATAAGGAAAACAAGGTCAACCCATTGGGTGGTTGTTTACCAATGGTGATTCAGATACCGGTGTTTTTTGCTCTCTATCGGGTGTTGTTGGGCTCTATTGAGTTGAGGCACGCCCCCTTTATGTTCTGGATAACCGATTTAGCCGCTAAAGATCCGTACTACGTTACCCCGTTAATTATGGGGGTTACGATGTTTTTACAGCAGAAAATGACCCCGACAAATATGGATCCAACCCAGGCAAAGATCATGTTGATGATGCCGGTTGTTTTCACCTTTATGTTTCTTAATTTTCCGTCGGGATTGGTTTTGTACTGGTTAACCAATAACCTTCTGACGATTCTTCAACAATATCTGATCAAGCGTCAGAGTGTCTGACGCGGTCGTCGGAACCGATGAATATCTCCGACACAATTATTGCCCCAGCAACCCCTCCCGGTGAGGGAGGGGTTGCTATTGTCCGTATTTCCGGCGCTGATGCCCTGTCAGCCTTGATGGTTTACTTTAAACCCTCTACCACCCTCTCTACTCTCAAGTCACATCACCTTTATCACGGTTTTTTGAAAGATCAAGAAGGTTGCATCATCGATGAGGTGATGGCTGTTTATATGGCAGCTCCCCGCACCTATACCTGTGACGATGTGGTAGAGATACAGTGTCACGGTAGCCAGCAGGTGGTTAAGTCGATTCTCAGGCTTTACCAGGCATATGGTCTCAGGTTGGCAGAGCCGGGGGAATTTACTTTCCGTGCTTATATGAATGGCCGTCTCGATTTGTCCCAGGCTGAAGCGGTTGCTGAGCTGATTCATGCAAAAACGGACTCATCACGGCGTCTGGCTTTGACGCAGATGGATGGTGCTTTAAGTCGGGAAATTTACTCTTTCACTACCACCTTGAAACAGCTCCTGGTCTTAATCGAGGCGTGGATTGATTTCCCCGAGGAAGATTTGCCCTCTGAGGATCTTGCCCATATTGCTACGTCTGTTTCCCAGATACGGTCTCAAATAAAAATAATAACCGATACTTATAGTTTTGGCCGAGTATTAACTGAGGGCGCTTCTCTGTTGCTGATCGGTGCGCCGAATGCTGGAAAAAGTTCATTGATGAATGCCCTTTTGGGTGAAGAGCGGGCTATTGTAACTGCTGTTCCGGGAACCACCCGAGATATTCTTGAGGAGGGTTTGGTTGTCAATGGGGTTCCGGTTCGTCTGATTGATACTGCTGGGTTGTGTGAATCGGTTGATCAGGTTGAGCTTGAGGGAATTCGTCGGGCCGAACAAAAATTATCTCAGGCTGATTTGGTTTTATGGGTTATCGATTCAAGTCGAACTATAACGAGTGAAAATAATGATATCTTTAATCGTTGTGTCGATCTGCCAACTTTCCAGGTTTTTACAAAACAAGACATTGCAGTGGATTCAGTGAATCACATATGTGGTAATCGTGCACAATATCGAGTATCTTCCAGGACAGGAGAAGGGCTTGATGCTCTGCGTAATGGTATTGCTGATTTTCTCATTGGTGGGGAAAAATCAGCGCCCGAGTCAGTTATGTTGACGGAGCAACGTCATCATGAAGTCTTGCTTTTGTGTTCGGAAGCCCTTAACCGCGTAGAGGAGTCACAAGGGGCTGGTACCTCTTTGGAGTTTTGGGCAGTTGATCTTCGGGAGGCTCTATATTTTCTTGGGCAGATATCCGGAGAGACGACGACGGAAGATGTTTTGGGGGATATCTTCTCGGGGTTCTGTATTGGCAAGTAAATGTTTCACGTGAAACATTGAGGTGTGGTGAGTTATGATTCGATACGACAAGGAATATCAGGTCATTGTTGTTGGTGCTGGACATGCGGGTTGTGAGGCGGCCCTGGCGGCTGCGCGCATGGGCTGTTCGACATTGCTCCTGACGATCGGTTTGGATACTGTCGCCCAGATGTCATGTAATCCGTCTATTGGTGGTTTGGCTAAGGGGCATCTGGTTCATGAAGTTGATGCGCTGGGTGGTGAGATGGGGTTGAATATTGATGCGACGGGGATACAGTTTCGTCGTCTTAATACAAGAAAGGGTCCCGCGGTTCGTGCCGCAAGGGCGCAGGCCGATCGAATGGCTTATAGTGCACGGATGAAAAATGTCATAGAGGGGGAACTTCTGCTTGATCTGAAGCAGGGGTTGGTAAGTGAGCTGTTGGTGAAGTCGGGGCGAGTTGTTGGCGTTGAGACCCGAGAGGGTTTGTGTTTTTACGGGAAGACGGTGGTTTTGACCACGGGGACGTTTATGCGTGGTTTGATCCATGTTGGGTTGAATCACTATGCCGGTGGTCGAGCAGGTGAACCTTCGGCGGAGGGGATTTCAGGATCGTTGAGTTCTCTTGGTTTGAAGGTTGGGAGGTTGAAAACCGGAACCCCGGCACGTTTGTCTGCTCGCTCTATAGATTTCTCAAGGTTGGAAAAACAGCCTGGGGATAAAGTGATAAAGCCTTTTTCTTTTATGACCGACAAGATCGTCCGAGAACAGGTTGATTGTTATATCGCAGAGACCAATGAAGTTACTCATCAGATAATCCGTGATAACTTGGATAAGTCACCGTTATTCGCTGGGGTTATTGAGGGAATTGGCCCCCGTTATTGTCCGTCTATAGAAGATAAGGTGGTACGCTTCCCAGATAAAAAGAGCCATCAGTCCTTTATTGAGCCTGAGGGGGTTAAGGGGAGTGAGATGTACCCCAGTGGCCTATCTACCTCATTGCCTCCAGATGTGCAGCTTGCCTACTTTAGATCGATGGTGGGTTTTGAGCGGGTTGAGATTATGCGTCCCGGTTATGCAATAGAATATGATTTTGTCGAACCGATGCAGTTGCGGGCAACTCTTGAGACACGAGCCGTTGAGGGGTTGTTTCATGCCGGACAAATCAATGGTACCTCTGGCTATGAAGAAGCTGCTGGGCAGGGGATTCTTGCTGGAATAAATGCTGCGAGACAGTGCCAGGATAAAAAGCCGGTGATTATTGGTCGTGATCAGGGTTATCTTGGGGTGATGGTTGACGACTTGATTACCCAGCCGACCACTGATCCGTATCGGATGTTTACTTCCCGATCAGAATATCGATTGTTGTTGCGTGAGGATAATGCGGATCAACGATTAACCGCGCTTGGACGTAAGATTGGACTCGTCAACGATTCGCGCTGGGAAAAGTTTCTGGAAAAGCAGGAACAGGTTGCTGCAGCAACGCAAATACTGAAAACTAAAAGTATCACGTCGGCAGACCGGGAGGTTGTGGATCGTCTTAATTTGGGCGAGTTGAAAAGTGGCTTAAGCTTGGAATCGTTGTTGCGCCGCCCGGAACTCAGTATGGGGCAGCTTGAAAATATATACCCCGAATTAAAACAGTTTATCCCGCAAGCACTTGAACAGGTTGAAATCGCAGTCAAATATGAGGGATATATTAAGAGGCAACTGGAGCAAGTTAAAAGATATCGAGAGCAGGAAGATATTAATATGCCAACCGATATTGATTATATGGAAATCCCCAGTTTGTCGACAGAGGTTCGAGAAAAACTTAAACAAATTCGACCGATAAGCCTGGGGCAGGCTAGCAGGATACAGGGTGTGACCCCCGCAGCTATTGCGGTGATTCAAATTTACCTGCGCAAAAAATATCATGTCTAAATATTTAATAGATGGGTTGTCTCAGTTTGATATGAAGCTGTCCGATGAGGTTATTCAAAAAGAAATAACTTTCTTGGATGAATTGTTGCGCTGGAATCAACGCATCAATTTGACCTCAATTAAAAACCGAGAGGAAGCGATAGAGAAGCACCTGATAGATTCCCTGTTGTTACTGCCGTACCTGGAAAATGCAGGTAATATAATTGACCTTGGTTCGGGCGGTGGACTGCCTGGTATACCCTTGGCTATTGCATCACCATCTTTGCAGGTTATTTCGGTTGATAGTGTTGGTAAGAAGGTTAACTTTCAACGACATATTAAGAGGTTGTTGTCCCTCAACAACCTCCATATTGTCCAATCCAGAGCTGAGACCTTGGATCAAGGTGCCATTGAACCCAAAAGCTTTGATCTGGTTGTTGCCCGTGCGTTTACCGCACTTGAACCTTTATTGGAGTATGCATTGCCCTGGCTGAAACCTGGGGGAAAAGTTATTGCGATGAAGGGGCCAGAAGGGATAAATGAATTGAGTGCAGCTGAGCCAATAATGAAAAAATACAGATTTTCTGACCCAGCGGTGTTTTCATATAAGCTCCCCTTTTCCCAAGCCGAGAGGCAACTTCTTATCATAAGCTTGAATCATTGAGTGAGACTGAGGTTTTTTAGGGAGCATTATACAACCAAATGAGTTGCGCTCTTTCTTGTCAACCCCTTACCGATTAAGATTTAAGAAATAGTGAAAATGTTTCCCTTGAATAGGGGCTGAATTTAGCTTGGGGGTATGATACTCTCCCTGCTTTAGAGATGGTGAGCTGCAGATCTTGATCTTGCCGCTGTTGTTGTCCCACATAGAAGGAGTATTAATAAATGGCACAGATTATAGCCATTGCAAATCAGAAAGGTGGTGTGGGTAAAACCACAACAGCTGTCAACCTTGCGGCTTCTCTGGCGGCGGCAGAGAATAAAACTTTGTTGATTGATATGGACCCGCAGGCGAATGCGTGCAGCGGTCTTGGAGTTGATAAAACCGAAGTAATATCAACTATTTACAATGTTTTATTGGGAGAAAAAAGTGCGCTAGAGGTGCTGCAGAAAACCGAATTGAAACACCTGGATGTGTTGCCATCCAATACCAATTTAATTGGTGCGGAGATTGAACTGATCGATAAAGAAAATCGTGAAAAACAACTCAAGTTTGCTATTGCGGAGTTGGTCAAGGATTACCAATATGTCATCATTGACTGCCCCCCATCACTCAGTCTGCTGACGGTTAATGCATTGTCTGCAGCTAACTCAGTGCTGGTGCCACTGCAGTGTGAATTTTATGCAATGGAGGGGTTAGGTCAATTACTGCAAACAATTCGACTGGTACAACAGGAATTAAATCCGCAACTGGAGATTAACGGAATTCTGTTAACTATGTTTGATGGGCGAAATAACCTTTGTCATCAAGTGAGTGATGAGATTAGAGAACATTTTGGAGATAAGGTTTTCCGTTCGGTGGTTCCACGGAACGTCAGACTTTCAGAGGCACCGAGTTATGGTCAACCGGTTTTGCTTTACGACATTGCTTCACGAGGAGCACAGGCATATATGAATTTAGCACAGGAAGTTCTGGCAGGGGGGGCACATGGCTAAACAGAAACGTCCTGCTTTGGGGAAAGGGATCGGCGCACTGTTAAGTTCTGCAGCTCAGGAAGGGGGAAAGAAGTATTTTTCCTGCCCGATCGAAGATCTGAAGCCGCATCATCGCCAGCCACGTAAAACTTTTGATGATGGGAAGATGGCAGAGCTGATCGCCTCAATAAAAGAGAAGGGGATTATCCAGCCTCTAGTGGTGAGACGTCAGGGCGATCACTATCAGATTATAGCAGGTGAGAGACGCTGGAGAGCCGCACAGAAGGCGGGGCTGGAAAGTGTTCCCGTGGTTATTCAGGATGTCAGCGAGGATTGGGCCCTGGAAATTGCCCTGATAGAAAATATTCAGCGAGAAGACCTTAATCCGCTTGAAGAAGCGGGTGCATACCACCATTTGATGGAGAGTTTTGATCTGCTTCAGGAAGAGGTTGCCAAACGAGTCGGTAAAGATCGTTCGACGGTTGCCAATGCACTGAGGTTGTTACGCCTTCCGGAAAAGGTGAAGAATGATCTGATTGAAAGGCGCTTGAGTATGGGACATGCTCGCGCATTGTTGGCCCTGGAGAATGAAGAAGATATCCGCGAAGCAAGTGATGAAATTATCAGGAAAAAATTATCGGTACGAGAAACTGAAAAATTAGTCAAAAAAATCAAAAATATGTTCGGTGTAAAGTCTGAAAAGACAAGTATTGT
>CAZGKZ010000044.1:0-7609 GCA_964526315.1 uncultured Geobacteraceae bacterium | reverse complement strand
AGTTTTTCTTCAGTTTTTTTCAATTTTCTAGCTTTTTTTTCATTTTTCTTCTGTAAGTTTTTCTCTTTATTCTGCCAGGCACGACCAAGTAATAACCCCAAAACTACCCCAACCAAAAGAGTTGAAAGTACCAATAATGCTTGTGGTACAGCGTAGGACCATTGGAGAAAATTGATTGTAACCGGGGAGCTATTCAGCCACACATAAATTAACACCGGAATCAAAAGGAGTAGACCTATCAGCATTTTTATTTTCATTCCCATTCTCCTGTCCGGTCAGATCTGAATAGATAACTTTGATCTAGATATAAAACAAATGCCGGCAGTTTGCAGTAAAAAATAACTTTTCGGCAAAAAAAGACAAAAAAATGGGGAACCCTGCCGGTTCCCCAAGATGAACGTAGGAGGTAACGTCCACAAAACTTACGCTGATCATCTGACACTGAGCAGAGTGCCAATGACCGTAGTAACCTGGAGATTATCCGATGCTGAGCAGAGCGTCGGATAATCTCGTCAGACTATTTTTTGATCCGTAGAGCCAAATAACGGCTCGCTTTCCCTTGTCGTACCAGAAGAAGGACGGTTTTTCTGTCACTCTCCTTCATGATTTCTTTCACTTGATCCGGAGTCGATACTTCCTTCCGGTTGACCTCTTCAATTAAATTGCCTCGCTGAATCCCGGCCCGGGCAGCAATTGAACCCGGTTTGACTTCACTTACCAGAACTCCATGAGTTCCTTCGTATCCAAGCTGTTCGGCGAGATCAGGGGTCAACTTCTGTAAATTCATACCAAGTTCTGGAAGTTCACCACTTTGGATTGGATGACCATTTTCATCAGTATCCATAGCACCAATTGTCGCCGTAATTTTCTTTTTATGACCGTCCCGGAGAACCAGAAGTTTAACTTTGGTTTCTGGCCTGGTCATCGCAATCTTATTGCGGAAATTAGCAACCGAGGTGATTTTTTCACCGTCCAGCTTTAAAATAACATCGCCCTGCTGAAGGCCGGCTTCTTCTGCTGGTGAATCTTCCATCACTTGAGAAACCAGAATTCCTTCGTGCCGATCAATTGCAAAAGAATCTGCCAGGTCTTTCGTCAATTCCTGAATATAAATCCCCAGCCGACCACGGGTCACACCACCATGTTTGATCAATTGTTGCCGGATGTTCTGGGCCATATTGATCGGAATTGCAAAGCCGATCCCCATATAACCACCGCTACGACTATAGATCGCAGTATTCATTCCGACCACTTCACCATCCAGATTGACCAGTGGCCCACCTGAGTTGCCAGGGTTGATTGCAGCATCGGTCTGGATAAAATTTTCATAATCATTCAGACCCATCCCACTACGACCTTTGGCACTGACAATTCCGGCGGTCAATGTATGGGACAATCCAAATGGATTTCCAAATGCCAAAACCCAGTCACCAACCTCAAGTTTATCGGAATTCCCCAGCTTTAAAGCCGGTAGTTTTTCGTCAACATCAATTTTGATCAGAGCAACATCCGTCGGTGGATCGGTACCAATAATTTTTGCTTCATATTCACTTCCATCCAACAATTGAACTGTCACTTTGTCGGCACCGTCAACGACATGATTATTGGTCATAATGTAGCCATCAGAGGAGATAATAAAACCAGATCCCTGCCCCACAGCATTGTGTTTGGGGGCTTTATGAGGGGATCTTCTCTGCTGCGGAAGCTGACCGAAAAAGCGGCGGAAAAATTCCTCACCAAGGGGGTTTCCTCCAAAAGGGTCCGCTCCCATACTCTGCTGCTTAACCTCTTTTTCTACCTTGATAAAGACAACTGCCGGGCCAACCTGTTTGGCAACACTGCGAAAAGCCCGACCGGTTTCCCGCAGATTTTCTTTCCCGGCATCCTGTGCACTGGCGGTCCCAGTTAATAATGACCCATTGATTCCAGTTGCCAGAAAAGTAACCAGTAAAAGAAAAACTAAATTCTTAACTATCCTCATGATCGACTCCTTACAGATAAATTCTCTGTTTTAGTTCGGAGACAAGTGGAATGGACCAACTCGATCATCTCATCCAGGTCAAAAGGTTTATCAATTGTTGCACTCGCACCAAAACGCTGTGCCGCAGCATGGGTTGTTTCATCACCAAAAGCGGTCATGCAGATAAACGGTGGACAATGTGGATTGTCGATCTGGCTTTCTAGAACTTCAAGACCCGTCAGTGCCGGCATCCGTACATCACTGATGACCAGATCATATTGATCAGCATGTTCCAGCTGTTCCAATAGCTGTAGCCCATTGTCGCAACTTGTGACCTGATATCCAGCGCGGGATAAAACCAGTATCAGCAGTTCGCGCAACTCCAAGTCATCCTCAGCGAGAAGTATTTGTGGGTGATGATCAAGACAGACAGCTTCCATTTTAGAAATCTCCATTGTTTACTCAACAACCATCTTATTCAGCAATCATCGTGCCAAAGAAAAAGTGAGAAAAATAGGGATTTGGAGGAGAACCAGGGCGGGGCAAAAATACCCTGCGGGGCAAAATGCCCCACGAGGAGGAGGGGATTTGAGTTATCAGCTATCTTTTAACTTACGGTAGAGAGTTTTACGATCCACTCCCAGCAGACGGGCTGCCAGAGTCCGATTATCATTCAGCTGGTCAAGAACCTGACGTATATAGCGCCGCTCCATCTCCTCCAAAGGGAGAATTTGACCTGACTCAACCAGGCTGGCTGGCAATGGCGCTTCACTATCAGACTTCCGGACCGGACTGGGAAAGTCTTCAACAATCAGCTGGTCATGGCTGGTGAGGGCGACAGCACGCTCAATCACATTACGCAGCTCACGGACATTTCCCGGCCAGTGGTAGGCAAGTAAACAAGCCGCTGCCGGCTGTGCCAGTCCGGTCACCGATTTATTAAAACGCTGACTGAGTTGCTGGATGAATTTGAGTGCCAGAAGCAAAACATCATTGCCTCGATCCCGTAGTGGAGGTAACTCCAACTCAATAATATTGAGCCGGTAAAAAAGATCGCTACGAAAACGACCTGCCGCAACAGCCTCGGCCAGATCCTGATGGCTGGAAGCCAACACCCGGACATCACAGTCAATTTCCTTGCTGCCTCCCAAGGGGCGAACTTTATGATCTTCCAGAACACGCAGAAGTTTTGGCTGTAAAGTCAGAGGTAATTCGGCGATTTCATCCAGCAATAGCGTTCCACCTGACGCTTCAACAAACAACCCTTTCCGGTTTTCCCGGGCATCAGTAAAAGCACCCCGAATATGACCAAAAAGTTCACTTTCGAGAAGATTTTCCGGTAACGCAGCACAGTTGATGGCAATAAAGGGTTCATCACCACGTTGACTCTGGTGGTGGAGGGCACGGGCAACCAGTTCTTTTCCGGTGCCGCTTTCACCGCTGATCAGAACCGAAGTATCCAGATTGGCAATCCGCAGGATCTGCTGTTTAATTTCCTGAAAAACCGGGCTTTCACCAAGCATCTCATCATCCGAGAGTTGTCGGCGAACCTGTTTTTTCAGCAGGCGGACTTTTTCCTGTAAATGGCGATGCTGTAGTGCGCGATCAAGAGAAATACTCAATAAATCAAGATCGACAGGCTTGGTAACAAAATCGTAGGCACCCGCTCTAAGTGCTGCAATGGCTGTTTCCAAACTCCCAAAAGCGGTCATGATGACCACCGGAAGATCCGGGCGGTTACGCTGCAGTTCTGCACAAAAATCAATCCCGCTGATTCCAGGCATATTGAGATCAGTCAGGACAATATCAATATCCTGCTGAGAGAGTATTTCTCGGGCAGCAATGACACTAAGAACCGGCCAGACACGATGGCCACGGCGGGAGAGGTCCTCCTCAAGTAATTCACACAACGCTTTGTCATCATCAATGACCAGAATTTTCCCCGGAAGCTTATTTTCCTTCATGCCGTTTCTCCAGTTGAGAATTCTGGCAGATAAATACTGAAACAACTCCCCGTCCCGGGAGTGCTGTCAACATCAATCCAGCCACCATGTTCTTCAACAATTCCATAAGCAATAGAGAGCCCAAGACCAGTCCCTTGCCCGACCTCTTTCGTGGTAAAAAATGGGTCAAAGATATGTTGCAATGTTTCCGGCTCCATTCCACACCCCTGATCACAGACTTGCACACCCACCCAGTCGCTCTCTTTATCATTCAACTTCTCGGGTACATCGGTAACTTCAGGGCGACAACCAATCAGGGTCAGAGTGCCTCCGTTGGCCATCGCCTGGATGCCATTCAGAGTCAGATTAATGAATACCTGCTGCAACTGACCTGAATCGGCGTAAACCGGCAGAGGTTGTTCCGTCTCCTCAACGATCAGCTCAATCCCCTGCTCCTTGGCGATCGGTTCCAATAATGATTGCAAGCCACGGAGGAGGATATTCAAATCAAGCATCTGCTTCCGTGCTTCTCCACGCCGGGCAAACCTGAGCAACTGTTGAATAATCTGGGTCATCCGCTCTGCCTGCTCGCCAATAATTTTTGCCGAGCGGGAGATATCAACCGCCCCCATTCCGGAACTGTCGATCAACTTGGCTCTCCCGGCAATAACATTCAGCGGGGTCCCCAACTCATGGGCTATTCCGGCCGACAATTGCCCGAGTGTTGCCAGACGTTCGGTATGACGTAATTTTTCCAATGCTGCATATTTTTCATCATTAGCAAGCTGTTCCGCTTCTCGAGCTTCGGCTAACTGGCTGCGCATTTTCTCTATGGTTGCGGAGAGTCCGGCAAACTCATCTGTGCCGGAGAGGTTAGTCCTGGTGGTAAGATCTCCCGTGCCAATCCGTTCCGCCTGGGCATGTAACCTACGCATTGGTCGACCGATCCAGAAACTCCCCAGCACCCCCATAAATAGCAGTCCGGAAACAATGGAGACTCCCACCACAATCGCAGAACGGCGGAGACTTTCTTGAACATAATCGTGCATCTCGTTCATTGATTCGGAGAGCTCAATCGCGCCAATGCGACCGTTAACAGTGATCAAGGGGAGATAGGTGAGGAGAAAATCCTGACCATCGGGTGATCCGGCCAATAGAGCGACGGTCTCTTCGTTAAATAGTCCTTCCAGTTGGTCAACTGGAACCCGCGGCCGGTACTCTGGTAAAACGTCACTATCAAGCCAGACCCAACGGACCAGAGTATGCTCATAATCTTGATTGGCTTTTTTGAGAAATGCAATCGCAACATCTTCACCCCGCTGCTGCCAGAGTTCATCCACTAAAAAGCGGAGACTTTCACCAATGTGACGCGCTTCCCGACTGAGGTTTTTTTTCAGTTGCTCCCGCTCCCGTTGGATCGAGAAATAGCTGTAGGTGGAAAAAATCAGAGCAATCCCGAGAATGACAGCAAAGGTTATTTTAATTGTTAAGCGCATAGTTTTATTTCTCAGCGGGTTGGTTCGATATCTGCTGTTCTAATCTTGCGTTGCTCTGATCAGCTTGTCAAGCGGCGGAAAAGCTTCTGATCGGAAACTTTTCGCAAAATAAAAGCCCGGTCACAGTGGCCGGGCTCCTACTTAAACCTGAGTTGCGACTTTATGGATCAGTCTCAATTATCTTCACTCTCAGCATCATCGTCTTCATCCACAACAACTTTCTTCTTACCAAACAGGCGGGCAACAATAATTCCAACTTCATACAAAACAATAAAAGGAACAGCGATAGAAGCTTGTGAGAAGATATCTGGCGGGGTCAACACTGCACCCATGACAAAAGCTAATAGCAGTGCAAACTTGCGATTTTTTGCCAGCCACTTATGATCCACAATCCCCAGCCTGGCGAGAAAAAATATCACAATAGGAAGCTCAAAAACCAGACCGAAAGCGATCAGTAGACGGGATGCCAGGGTCAGGTAAGCGCCCATTGACAACATTGCATTAATCCCGCCGACATTGGTTCCATAGGTGACCAGAAAGGAGAAAATCATCGGGAAGACGAAGGTAAAACCAAAATAGGTTCCAGTACCGAAACACAGCGAACTGAAAAAGACAAAGGGGATCGCCAGCCGCTTTTCATGACCATAGAGGGCTGGAGAAATAAAACTCCAGACCTGCCACATAATAATTGGAAAGGAAACGACCAGTCCAGCCAGGGCGGAAACTTTAAGAATGGTAAAAAAGGGTTCTGTGGCGTTGATAAAAACCAGAGAGCTCCCCTCGGGGAGTGATTGGCGTACCGGAATGGAGATGTATTCAAATAACTTTTCCCCATAACTGTAACAGGCAAGAAAAGCGACCAGCCAGGAGAGCGCCGCAATCATCAACCGCTTGCGCAGTTCCGCCAGGTGCTCAGAGAGAGCCATCCCTTCAGACATTCTTCTTTGTCTCCCCATCTACATCTACGTCTTCGGGCAATTTTTCGGTCATGATATCTTCGGCTAATTCTGGCTCAGTAACTGTCGCAGAATCTTCCGGGATATTTTTTTTCTCTGGCTCAAGCGGAGAGAGTGCTTCATCTGCATTGTCCGGGATCTTCTGTTTATTCCGCGCCATTACTTCTTTATTGTGGCGCTCATCTTCTGCTTTGATTTCCAGATCAATGGTGCTTTTTAATTCGTTAGTTGCACGTTTAAACTCCGCAAATCCCTTGCCCAGCGACCGGGCCAAGTCAGGGAGTTTTTTTGGTCCCAGGACGATCAGCGCCAAAGCGGCAATGAGAATCATCTCTGTCATTCCGATTCCAAACATTAATATTGTCCTCTCGTATCAAGTATTTTGATCATCGATTTCTACCTCTGAAGGATCTCTTGCTGAACGACATAAAACCGCTTAACCTTGCGAGAATAGCCTTACCGGAAACGGCTGTCAAGCTCTCCAGAAAGGTGAAAAGATTGACATATCAAGAGTGGTTAGTTTACCATCCGGACTGCTTTTTCCCCATCCTAAATAGAGGCAATCAAGAACTATGAATCAAGAAAAATTACAACAACAAATTAAACAATTGGCTGCAGAAAAAAATGCTCTCCTCATCGCCCACAACTATGAACGGGATGAGATTCAGGAGATTGCCGATATTACCGGAGATTCTCTGGCCTTATCGATTGAGGCGAAAAATACCGACAAGTCGGTTATTATCTTCTGTGGAGTCCACTTTATGGCAGAGAGTGCCGCCATTCTGGCTCCAGATAAGATCGTCGTACTTCCCCGTGCCGATGCCGGCTGTCCAATGGCCGACATGGTCACTGCCGATGGGCTGAAAGCCTTAAAGGAACAGCATCCGGATGCAACGGTTGTCACCTACGTTAATTCAAGCGCTGCGGTTAAAGCTGAGAGCGATATCTGCTGCACCAGTTCTAATGCTGTCAGTGTGGCACGTTCTGTCAAAACGAAAAAGTTACTGTTGGTTCCCGACCGGAACCTGGGACGATATATTGCCAGTCAGGTTCCAGAGAAAGAGTGCATTCTCTGGGAAGGGTATTGCCCGACCCATGATCAACTTAAAATTGCGGAGATTCAGCAAGCAAAAGAAGAAAATCCTGATGCGTTGTTCATGGTTCATCCCGAATGTCAGCCTGAAATTCTGGAATTGGCGGACCACATTTGCTCAACCAGCGGCATGTATGAATTTGCTGCAAATAATCCGGCGG
>CAZGKZ010000043.1:0-7684 GCA_964526315.1 uncultured Geobacteraceae bacterium | reverse complement strand
ATCCTGGATACGGTTGATCAGCGGCTTGCTGTTGGTGGGAGAATTGTTTTAAACGCCAGTACCTTAGATACTTTGACTTCTGCCAATGAGTATTTTGGCAATGCCGGTTATCAAGTTGAAGTTGTTACGGTCAATATTGCCAGAACCCGCCCCCATTCAAATTATAAAATGTTTGAAGCCTATGACCCGGTCTATATTCTGACTGCAGTCAAGTAAGCAGGTTTATATCGTTAACCAGCAACCGCCAGTTGTTTAATTGATTGGCGGTTGCTGGTTAATTGCGTAAAACTAGTTACTTTCCTTTTCTGCTTTGATAATAATGTCAATCCTGCGGTTAATGGCACGTCCTTCGGCGGTGTCATTGGTTGCTAGAGGTCTTTCTGATCCATAACCTATTGCGGTCAGCTTTTGTTCTTCCAGTGCTCCACTAGCGATAAAATATTGTCGAACTGCCTCCGCCCGTTTTTGAGAGAGTTGCGCATTGATCGCAGCTGATCCTGTGCTATCAGTGTGTCCTTCTATCACCACCTCTGACTCACTAAAGGTACGAATGGCCTTACGAACCTGGCTTAGGAGGGCATAATTATCTGGCATGATAAGGTCTTTTCCTACCGGGAAATGGATAGTTTTTAAACGAATAACCAGATTTTTCCCCTGCTTGTAAACTTCAGCCTGATCTTGTGTAAACATCCCCTGAACTTCATTGAAGAGCTGTTGAAAATGACGATCTGCCTCCAGTCGAGCTTTGGTTTCTTTTTCCTGCAGTGTAATGAGTTCATGTTCTCTTTGGACCTCTTTATTCTGCTTTTCCAGAACCGCGATTTTATCTTTGTCCTGCTGCCGCTTCTCTTTCAAATATTTGTTGTCATCCTGCAAAGAAGCGACCGACTCGAGAATGTTTTGTAACTGGATGTCAATTGGCTCATTCCTAAAATCACGCCCCCCTAATTGACTGTTAATTTGATGGAGTCGGCTTTCTTGTTGCAGAGAGATATCTTCCGGAGACATATTTTTGAATGAGTTGCTCATGGCCATAATTTGACCAAGTCTTTGTGCTTGAAACAAGGCTGCATTGGCTTTGTTTTGCATTTCTTCCCGTTCATAACGTTGCTGGGTGATAAACTGATCCGCAGCTGCCAGGTCTTTCTGGGTCTCTTCCAGGGTTGTTGGGGCCAAGGTTTTAGCCCCATTTTTAATATTGGTGGCCAACAAACTTCTTACTTCTCCCAGCGTATTCTCTTTGATGGCACGGAGTTCAAGGTCAGCAAAGCCTTTGGCAACTTTGCCTTCATTCTTTTCAGCACGGGTAAGGTTATTGTCTTCAATGTCGGTCGTTAAGGCAATAAATTGATCTTCCATCCGTTGGTAATCATCACCGAGGGATGCGGCTCCTGCGGCATTTGCCAACTCACGCGCTCTGATGGCTTGAGAAATGGCTGACTGGGCAATAAGAGCATATTCCTTTGCTCTGTCAAAGCTGGCGTGTCCATAGGCAACATTTTGGAGGATTTTTGCAACCGAATCATTGTTGGCCAGACCATATCTGGCTTTGTCTAAATAAATGTCAGCTTTTGCATACCAGGATGGCGAGAGGACATTGATCTGTTGCGTACGTCCGGTGGCAAGAGTTTCTTCCAACTCAAAGATTTTACTGCTGGGATTGTCTGATATTGCAACTGGTGCAACTTTCAGGTTAGGACCAGAGCACCCTGTCAAGATGATGAATATCAATATACTTAACAAGTAAATAGTTCTTCGCATTTTTGTTTCCTTCCGTCAGGTAAAATAATTTCAACTCAACAGTTTCCGCATGATATCTAGCGCGGCTCTCCGTCCATCAGCGGCAGCAGTGACGACCAGATCTGCACCCCGGTAACAGTCACCCCCAGAATAAATTTTTTGGTTACTGGTGACCCCGGTGACCTTGTCAATTTGAATTTGACCCCATTTGTCCACCTCAACTCCAGTTTTTTCTAACCCGGGTAGGGTGTCAACATCAAATCCAAGGGCCAGAATAACGGCATCTGCTGAAATGCAGTGTTCAGTTTTTGGAATGATTTCCACTTTTTGTCGACCATCTGCCGCTTTTTCTCCCAGCTGAGTTTTTTCAACTTCAATACAGAGGTGGCTTCCAGTTTCGCGACGTATTTCACGTGGACTGATATTGAAACAGAATTCAACCCCTTCTTCAATCGCATTTTGGAACTCTTTAGAACTTCCCGGCATGTTGGCTTCATCGCGGCGATAGAGACATGAAACCTGGCTCGCTCCATCACGGATAGCGGTTCTCAGGCAGTCCATTGCCGTATCTCCACCGCCAATAACCACAACCCGTTTATCTCGCATAGAGATTTTTTTAGAACCATTTGTTCCGAATAATTGTCGTTGTTTTTCGGTCAGGTAATCCATTGCCAGGATCACTTCAGGAAGTTCTTCGCCAACAATTCCCGCCTGTCGACCCTTGGTTGCGCCAATCCCGATAAAGATCGCATCATTTTGCTCAATTAATTCGTCTAATTCGATATCTGAACCGACTTTCTGTTGCAAGTGTAACTGTAAACCAGCTTTGTGCAACAATTTAAAGCGCTTCTCCACAATTTTTTTATCCAGTTTGAATCCGGGAATCCCGTAGGTCAGCAGTCCACCGGGACGATCAGCTTGCTCGTACATTTCAACTTTGATTCCGGCTCGTAGCAAAAAATGGGCACAGGAGATCCCCGCCGGTCCAGAACCGATAATCGCAACTTTTTGCTGATGCTTGATGCCGGGAAAGGGGAGTTGTAATCCTGCAGAAAATGCCAGGTCAGTGATGGATGCCTCTATGCTGCCGATAGTGATGGCGCCGAAGCCATCATCCAGAGTACAGGCTCCTTCACAGAGATGACCCTGTGGACAGATCCGCCCCAGAATCTCGGGGAAAGGGGAACTTTCATTTGAGAGGAGAAATGCACGCTCCAAATCCCGATCTGCGATCGCTTCCAGCCACTGTGGAATGTGGTTCTGTAACGGGCAGCCGATGGTGGTACAAAAAGGGTCACCGCACTGAACGCAGCGTTCAGCTTGTTTGCGAATCTGACGGTTATTGAAAAATTGGTAAATTTCATCAAAATTACGCAACCGTTGGTTGGGTTCAAATTTTTCAGGATCGTGGCGGCTGGTTTCAATAAAACTCTGCATTCAATCCCCCTCTTTAGGATTAAGTGGTGCTTTCATATCTTTCGGGGTGACCATCCAGAAATAGGCTAGTTCTTCGCGGAAGTCCCCGAGAATTTTTTTCGCCTTGGGACTGTTGGTCCGGTTGAAATAACTGGTGAGGATCTTTTTCAGGTAGAGCTTTCCTTCATTGTCATCATCGACATCAATTCTGCGGGCGAGAACCAACTCCTGATTCAACCGGTCAATAAAATTATTCTGGCGATCATAGACAAAGGCAGCTCCCCCGGTCATCCCTGCGGCGAAGTTAATACCGGTTTCACCTAAAATGACCACGGTTCCACCGGTCATGTATTCACAAGCATGATCTCCGCTCCCTTCCACGACTGCCAAGGCTCCAGAATTACGTACCGCAAAACGTTCACCCGCGGTTCCTGCAACGAATAATTTCCCCCCGGTGGCTCCATACAAACAGGTATTGCCAACTGCTGAGGATTTCTCCTGATAGATTTCAGGGGTGATAATGATCCGACCGCCATGCATCCCCTTACCGACATAATCATTTCCAACCCCGTTTAACAATAAGCTCATCCCTTCTGAAAGAAAGGCCCCCAATGATTGCCCCGCAACTCCTCTGAGCTTAAATGTCATCGCCTCTTTTGGTAATCCTTGATCGCCGTAAAATTTAGCAATTTCTCCACTGATCAGGGTGCCGAAACTACGATTTGTATTGATGATATCCCGTTCAATCACCATTTCCATTTTGGGATTCTTGATGACCGGATAAACTTCATTGAGAACCATCTTTTCAAAAGCATTGTCATCGAAGGGGGTGTTATTTATCTGTTTCCGATTGCCCCCCTCAACTTGCATCAAGATGCTGTTAAAATCGAACTTTTTGAAACTGCTGTCATCGATCTGTTTGAGCAGGTCGGTACGACCAATAATTTCATCGAGGGATCGGAACCCGAGGTCTGCCAGAATTTCGCGAACATCTTCAGCAATATTGCACAGGTAACTGGTTACTTTGTCGACAGTTCCGCTATAGTGCGCGCGGAGGTTCTCATCCTGGGTTGCGATACCAACGGTGCAACGGTTGAGGTGGCAGACCCGGAGAATTTTACAACCGAGGATCACCAACAACGGGGTGCCGAAGGCAAAACTTTCCGCCCCCATCATTGCGGCTTTGACCACATCAAGACCAATCTTTAATCCCCCGTCGGTTTGCAGTTCCACCAGCTCTCGTAGATTATTAGCTTTCAGACTCAAGTGGACCTCACTCAGTCCAAGTTCCCACGGGTTTCCTGCCGATTTGATTGAACTGAAAGGGGCGGCACCGGTTCCTCCATCATTGCCGGAAATGATGATTTTATCCGCATAAGCTTTTGCGACCCCGGCAGCAATCGTTCCTACCCCTTCGGTAGAGACAAGTTTGACACTGATCGTTGCATCAGGGTTGACCTGCTTCAGATCAAAGATCAACTGCGCCAGATCCTCAATCGAATAGATATCGTGATGTGGTGGTGGCGAAATCAGGGTGACGCCCGGGATGGTAAAGCGCAATGTTGCAATCAGTTGGGTGACTTTCTCCCCCGGCAACTGCCCCCCTTCACCAGGTTTTGCCCCCTGAGCAAGTTTAATCTGGATCTCTTTAGCACTGCGTAGATAGCCAGGGGTCACACCAAATCGACCCGAAGCGATCTGTTTGATCTTGCTATTGCGGACGGTCTTGAATCGGGCAGAGTCTTCTCCTCCTTCACCGCAGTTGGATGAGCCCCCCAGCTGATTCATTGCTTCTGCTAAAGCCTCATGGGCTTCTGGAGAGAGTGCTCCAAGGGACATGGCAGCAGAATCAAAGCGGCAGGTAATTGCTTCAATCGATTCAACTTCATCCAGGCTGATCGGTTGATTCTGACGATTAAATGCCAGTGCATCACGAATAAATCTGGTACCACGGTTGAGAATCATGTCCCGAAATTTTAAATATTCTTCTCGACTGCGATCTTCTGCAAAGCGGTGGAGTTGGGTCACAACCTGCGAATTAAAATCATGGTATTCAAAGCCTGGATTGTCACGATAGAAACCACCGATTTCCAATGGATAAACTGGTTGCATGAAGTTTTCGACAAAATGTTTGCGGTGAGTTTTCTCAATCCGTTCTTCAAGATCAATAAAGTTAAGTCCCGGGAGCAGAGCTGCGGAACCTTTGAAACAGGTTTCAACCAGTTCTTCGCTTAAGCCGATCACATCGAACAGGGCAGCATTGCGATAGCTGGAAACTGTACTGATCCCCATTTTGGACATCACCTTGAGGATCCCTTTGGTCAGGGCAGTATAAATATTTTTCAAGGATTCACGGATATCTTTGGTTGACAGGTTGTGCTTTTCACCGAGTTCTAAACCTGTCGCATAAAGCAGCCAGGGATAAATGGCGACGCCGCCATAACCAACCAACACTGCAGCAGAATGGGGTTCCAGAACTTCACCACTGCAGGCCACAATTGTCACATGTTGACGTTGCTTCGCCAGCAATAGTTGTTGGTTGATAAAGCCGAGTGCCATCGCCATTGGAATTAACTTCTGCTCGGCGGAAACGACTCGATCATCCAGAATGACGATACGCACTCCGCTATCCTTGACCGCATTGACAACCTTTTCTCCCAGTTGCCGAAGCGACAGTTCCAGATCCTGCGAAAATCCAGTATCAAAGGATTGATGTTTGTAGCAGGGTTCGTAGCGGGGAAGTTCCGGATTGCCAAAAGAGAGTAAAGCCTGGAAAATATCATAGGATAAAATCGGGGAAATACTTTTCAGCCGTTTTGCCCGATCCTTGGTTTCGATCAGTGGGTTGCCGATGCCGCCAAACCCGATCGTGGTTGACATCACTGCTTTTTCACGCAGTGAGTCGATCGGTGGATTGGTCACCTGGGCAAATTTTTGTTTGAAAAAATCGGAGAAATTCCGTTGCTGATTTGAAAATGCTGCAATGGGACAATCATCCCCCATCGATCCGACCGGTTCTTTACCCTCTTTCATCATCGGTCTGATCACCAGATCGACAATTTCGGTGGTGATATTGTGATAGCGTTGTAGTTTGTCCAGTTCGGGGTAGCGATAGTCACTGAGATCTTCAAATTGACGTTCAATGAATTCCTGCAGGTAATAGGTATGTTCGGTCAACCAGTGGTTGTAGGGTTGTGATTCCATCAGGTAACGATCAATATCGCGGGGGTAGAAAATGACCCCCTGATTCAGGTCGGCAGCTATCATCTCCCCGCTTTGTAACCGACCACGCTCACGGATCATCTCTGCTGGCGTATCAAGAACTCCATACTCACTGCTGATCAAGAGTCGGTCATCGGTGGTAATAATATATTTTGCCGGACGCAAACCGTTACGATCCAGGACGCAACCAATATAGCGGCCATTGGTCAGACTGACAGCGGCCGGGCCGTCCCAAGGTTCAAAAGAAGCGGAGGTGTACTCGTAAAAAGCCCGGAGTTTCGCTGGCATATGGGCAACATTATGCCGGGCCGGGGGGATCAGGGCACGGATTGCCTTAAAGAAATCAACCCCATTGGCCAAGAGAAATTCGAGCATATTGTCAAGACTGGCACTGTCACTGACACCATTTTCCAGAATAGGGAAGATTCGCTCAATTTCTGCCGATGAATAAACGGGACTTTCCGCCCCAATGAATTTATTCAGGGCCTTGAAGCGGTTTCCCTGGATTGAATTGATCTCACCATTATGGGCAATCATCCGCAGGGGTTGAGCCAGTTTCCACTGTGGCAGGGTATTGGTAGAAAACCGTTGGTGGAACATTGCAAAGGATATTTCAAAAATTTCATTCTGCAAATCAGGGAACAGTTTTTCAATATAGGTTGGCATGACCAACCCCTTATATGACACCAGAGTGCTGGAGAAACTGGCAATATAAAAGTCCGGGTCTTGGCGCAGCTGATGCTCTACCTCTTTTCGGGTCAGGTAGATCAGGGCATCAAAGCGATGGGTCGCAATCAGTGCAGCCGGAGTTACAAACATCTGGACAATATTCGGTAGTTTTTGCAGCGCGTATTCACCCAAAGCATCAGTATCAAGTGGCACAACCCGGGTGAACAAAATATTGAGATCGTTCTTTTCGCACTGGTTTTGAAATAGCTGTAATTGTTGTTCTGGATCGCTGAGAAACAGTGTTGCAACTGCAAACTGTTTAGGGAGAGAGATGCCGTTTTCTTCGGCAATCTTGCGCATGAAACGGATCGGCATCGAGCAGAGAAGACCACTGCCATCTCCGGTTTTTCCATCAGCTGCTATCGCACCACGGTGCATCATCCGGCTGAGAGATTTAATTGCATCCTGTAAAAGCTGGTGGCTTGGCTGATTGTGGATATGAGCGAGAAGACCGAAGCCGCAATTGTCGTGAAATCGTTCAGCAAGGTTCATGGAGGTTGTTCCTTCGGTTCGTAAAGATATGGGTAAAGGATCATTCTTAATACCTGCACGGCAGCATAAAGAATACCATAGTGTG
>CAZGKZ010000042.1:1262-7704 GCA_964526315.1 uncultured Geobacteraceae bacterium | reverse complement strand
ATTTGAGAGTGAATAGCATCGCTATTTGTCGAAAATATACGGAAATATGCACCGATCAGGCGGTTTCGCAGTCAATTCTTGTAAAGTCTGACAGTCTCCTAGACTACTTTTTTTATCTCCCGCTCACCCATGACTTTATAGGCACAGAGAGAACCGCACATGGTGCAGGCACCATGAGATTCATCAACTCCTGACTCATCACGCCAGCGTCGGGCCTTTTCTGGATCAAGTGAAACGGAATATTGTCCCTCCCAATCAAGGTTTTTGCGATACACTGCCATGGCATTATCTTTTTCAATTGCTCCGGGAATTCCTTTAACAATATCGGCAGCATGGGCGGCAATCCGTACCGCCATAACCCCCTCATGGACATCCTCAACAGTTGGCAGACGCAGGTGCTCACTGGGGGTGACGTAGCAGAGGAAGTCAGCTCCGGCAGCAGCGGCAACGGTACCACCGATAGCTGCTGTGATATGGTCGTAGCCGGGAGCGATGTCGGTGACTAATGGCCCGAGAACATAGAATGGTGCACCGTGGCAGAGTCGTTTCTGTAGTTTGATGTTGGCTTCAATCTGATTCAGCGGCACATGACCGGGACCTTCTATCATCACCTGAATCCCTGCATCCTGAGCGCGTTGGGTCAGTTCACCGAGGAGAATCAGTTCCTGAATCTGAGCACGATCGCTTGCATCCGCAATACAGCCGGGGCGAAAACCATCTCCCAGAGAAAGAACCGCATCGTAGGGGCGAACCATTTCCAATAGTCGATCATAAAATTCGTAGAGAGGGTTTTCGGCGTTATTATAGTCCATCCAACCGACAGTGAAGGATCCACCGCGCGAGACAACTTCGAGGAGTCGACCTTCTTTATCCATTCTGGAGACCGTTTCACGGGTGACTCCACAGTGAACGGTGATGAAATCAACCCCGTCATCCAGATGCTTTTTGACCCCGGCAAAAATATCATCAACGGTCATATCAACGATGGGTTTCCCTTGTTGATTGACGGCATCGCAGGCCGCTTGATAGAGGGGAACGCTGCCAATGCAGAGATCAGTTTCAGCAATGATTGCCGCACGAATTTCATCGATCGGACCACCGGTTGACAGATCCATCAGAGCATCTGCCCCGGCGGCGGCGGCAACTTTGGCTTTTTCCAGTTCTTTGTCAATACTGGTATCGTCCTGACTGGTACCGAGGTTGGCGTTGGTTTTAGTCCGTAACCCTTCACCCACGGCTAGAGGACGCCCATTGGTGTGTTTTGTGTTGAGACAGATAACTGCAGTTCCTGCAGCAATCCGCTGGCGTAAAATTTCAGGATCGATATTTTCGGCAGCTGCGGCCTGGCGAACGAGATCAGTGATTTGCCCCTGACGGGCCATTTCCAATTGGGTCATAACTAAAGATACCTCGAGCAGTAAAACAGCGCTGATATTGCACTGAAGTTAAAAGATGTGAAATTGATACTTGAACCTGCTCGGTTGTAAGGAGTGGTGAAATAGAAAAAGCCACCGGAAGGCGGCTATCGATAGGTCTTATCGGAATACACAGCCGCTTCCCTACGCCGGTATCAACCGGATCAGGTTCCAAGGGTCGTTCCAGAAAATCTGGAACTCTCAGTAACAAAGACGCCCCTAGCGAGTTATTAAGTGGGATAGTAAACAGTTAGACGGGATGAAAGTCAACAGAGAAAAACAGTGCTAAAATGACTGCACCGTGGTTGAGAGATGAGAGGTGTCGCAAATTTAATCTGTTGAAACCTGCTCATGTAGAAGCTGCATGGCTGCCTGGATGTGATTGACTGGGCCGTGTCCTCGCCCGAGCGGAACTGAATGCTCAATCGCCAGGGAAACAAAGCGTTTTCCCCGTTCTACAGCATGCTTCAGTGGATAGCCCTGAGCAAGGAATGTAGCGATAGCGGCTGAAAGGGTGCAGCCGGTGCCATGGGTATTGACGGTATCAAAACGCTGTGCCGTAAGTTGGTACTCAGCATCTCCGAGGAGTAAAATGTCAGTGGCATCTCCACTTAAATGGCCCCCTTTGATCAAAACATTACGTGCTCCCAGCTCCTGCAGGTTACGTCCGGCCTCGATCATCTCTTCTGTATTCCGGGGCTCAATTCCGGTCATCACTTCAACTTCTGGAAGGTTTGGAGTTAACAAGTATGATTGCGGGAGTAAGCGGGAGATAAGACTGTCGTGAGCCTCCTTATCCAGCAATGATTCACCACCTTTGGCGATCATAACTGGATCAACAACAGCCAGCAGCGAACGTTCTTCAATGACTCTGGCAACGCGTGAAACAATTCCGCCCCAGCTGAGCATCCCGGTTTTAACCGTATCAGTACCAATATCATCCAGAACTGCATCCAGTTGTTTGATGACAAAATCGGTATGGACCATGTAAGTGTCATTTACCCCCAGAGTATTTTGCGCTGTGAGTGCAGTCAAAACACTGCTGGCGTAACTGCCAAGCAGGGTGATGGTTTTGATGTCGGCTTGAATGCCGGCTCCACCGCTGGAGTCTGATCCGGCAATGGTTAAAACTTTGCCGTTAGGAGCTGGCTTGTTACGGTTAAATAGTAGTGAATACTCTTTGGCGGCGCGGGCAGGATCGGCATCTGCCATAATTCCGGAAATAACAGCGATAGAATCAGCCCCGGCTGCTAACGCTTCAAACGCACCGTCAGGGGTGATACCGCCGATGGCGACGACTGGAATTCTGACCGCTTTACGAACCATGCTTAAGGTTTTAATTCCAACCAGGTTAGTATCCTCTTTGCTGTCAGTGGGGAAGATACTCCCAATAGCGACATAGTCGGCACCATGAGCTTCTGCTTTAAGGGCCTGATCGACATTGTGAGTGGAAACCCCGATCAATTTCTTGTGACCGAGTATCTGCCGGGCCTGAATAATGGACATATCTTCCTGTCCAAGGTGAACTCCATCGGCATCGATTTCATGTGCCAGTTCCGCCAGATCATTGATAATCAAGCGGGCCTCATGCTGGTGACAGAGTTTCTTGATGTTTTCTGCCATTTCTCGGCGGTCATCCGGACGGATATCTTTAGCACGGTACTGGATGGTTTTTGCGCCCCCTGTTAGTGCTGCTGCAACTTTGGTTAGCAATTTTCCGTCTTGATTGTTGTCCGTAATGAGGTAAAGTCCAGAAAACATTGGTAATTTCCCTTTGTTATCTAAAAGTAATAAGAATGATTCTGAGAATTTTAGAATGAAAATTCCACAATCATTCTTGATCGTATCAGTATAAAGTCTTGGTGTCAATTAATCTTTAGAGTTATTGATACTTTACAGAAACTTTCTGTCGGTATAATTTAGAAATCCTGATAATTTATAATCGTCTTTTTGAGCTCCGGGAGAAAATCTGCTGATGGACTATCCTTCCCGCCCAACCTGGGCAGACATTGATTTGTTGGCGCTGAGCCATAATCTACAGCAGGCAGTAAAATTCTGCACTGCGACTCAACGTATTCTGGCGGTTGTCAAAGCTGATGCCTATGGTCACGGTGCCATTCCAGTGACCCGGGCTCTGCAGTCTCACGGAATTCATGATTTTGCTGTGGCCACTTTGGAAGAAGCTCTGGAGTTACGTCATGCCGGGGTCGCCGATAATTTACTGGTTCTTGGTAGTTGTTTCCCTGGCCAGGAGGGAGCTTTTTTACAGCACAATTTGATGCCGACTCTGTTGGATGCGGAAACTGCCAGGCGACTCAATGCGGAGGCTGTCCGGCAGAAATCTCAGCTGAAGGTCCATTTAAAGGTTGATAGCGGGATGGGGCGGGTTGGCTTCCTGCAACAGCAGTTGCAGGATTTTCTGCCACAATTGTGCCAACTGGATGGATTGGTGGTTGAAGGCTTCATGTCTCATCTGGCTTGTGCTGATGAGTTACGTTCTCCGGTGACAATAGAGCAACGGGAACAATTCCGGCAGATGTTGCAAATGACGCGTCAGGCCGGAATTGAGCCGCGTGAAATTCATTTAAACAACAGTGCCGGGTTGAGTGGCTGGGATTGTCCTGAATGTACTCTGTCACGTCCTGGAATTATGTTGTATGGGGGACTTCCCGGAGCCGATTTTGCCCCCAAATTAGATTTACAACCGGTGATGCACCTACGCAGTTGTATTGCACAACTCCGTCAGTTGCCAGCTGGAAGCGGGATCTCTTATGGGCATTGCTATCATGCCCATGCCGATATGCAAGTCGCGGTTTTGCCGATCGGTTACGCTGATGGCTATAACCGCCTCTTCAGCAACTGTGGTCAGGGGATTTTGCGAGGCCAGAAAGTTCCGGTGATCGGTCGGGTTTGTATGGACTGGATTATGCTGGATGTCAGCACTATCCCCGATGTTCAGGTTGGTGACTGCGTCACTCTGCTTGGCGAAGCTGATGGTTTGTCAATTCTGGGAGACGATTGGGCAGAGCAGTTAGATACCATCTCTTATGAAGTTTTCTGTCGTATCGGCAGTCGGGTTCCACGACGCTATCGGACTGAATAGTTAATCTCTCCACAAAAGGATTAAATTGGCGATCTCACCCATTCTTCTTCTTGAAAGCGGTTGTCAGCGGGGGGGAATCATGCTAATAAATTCCTCAATTCCGGTCAACCCGGCTGGCTTAAGTAATACTCTCCACCCTCCACATATAAACACTTGGCAACAGGGATACACATAGATTCTGGCAGTGCCAAAAGGTAGCTGCTTAACTTTTTTATCATGTTGATTTTATTGATTATTTAAAGAAAGGAATTTCCATGGCGGTTATTAAGCGCGCTTTGATCTCAGTTTCTGATAAAGCTGGAGTGATCGATCTGGCCGGTGAATTGAACAGTTTTGGAGTGGAACTGTTATCAACCGGTGGAACGGCAAAGATGATCCGCGAGGCTGGAATCCCGGTGATGGATGTTTCTGATTATACCGGTTTTCCCGAAATGATGGACGGTCGGGTAAAAACCCTCCACCCTAAGATTCACGGGGCGTTACTGGGTTTGCGTGATAATCCCGAGCATATTGATGCCATGGCGAAACACAATATTGAACTGATTGATATGGTTGTGGTGAATCTTTATCCATTTGAGGCAACGGTGGCTAAGGAGGGTTGCAGCCTTGAGGATGCGATTGAAAACATTGATATTGGTGGGCCGACAATGTTGCGGAGTGCGGCGAAAAATAACAAATCTGTGACGGTTCTGGTTGATCCTGCAGACTACGCGCCGGTTATTGCTGAGATGAAACAGAATAGCGGTGAAGTTTCGGTGGCAACCAACTTCAAGTTGGGAGTCAAAGTTTATCAGTATACCGCTGCCTATGATGGGGCGATTTCCAACTGGCTTGGAAAACGAACCAGCTCTGATGCCGTCGATTTTGCCCCGACTCTGACCTTGCAATTTCACAAGGCTCAAGGGATGCGTTATGGGGAAAACCCCCACCAGAAAGCGGCCTTCTACGTCGAAAAAAATATTACTGAAACTTCGATTGCCACCGCGCGGCAATTGCAGGGGAAGGCTCTCTCCTATAATAATATCGGCGACACCGATGCTGCTCTTGAGTGTATCAAGCAGTTTGGTGAGGCTCCGGCCTGCGTGATTGTTAAACATGCCAACCCCTGTGGTGTCGCGACGGGTGATAACTTGTTGGATGCTTATCAGCGAGCCTTCTCGACTGATCCTGAATCCTCCTTTGGCGGGATTATCGCGTTTAATCAGGAGCTTGATACCGAAACGGCTCAGGCAATTGTCGATAAGCAGTTTGTCGAGGTGATTATCGCCCCTAAAATCGCCGCAGGTGTTCCTGAAATTATCGCCAAAAAGAAAAATGTCCGGTTGCTCGAATGTGGAGAGTGGCCCGCTGAAAGTGCTCAGCGACTTGATTATAAACGGGTCAATGGGGGGCTGCTGGTGCAGGAAGCCGATCTGTTGTTGAATAATGAGTTGAAGGTTGTGACCAAGCGGACTCCGACGGAGAAGGAGTGGCAGGATCTCAACTTTGCCTGGCGGGTCGCCAAGTTTGTCAAATCAAATGCGATTGTCTACTGCCGCGACGGGATGACCATCGGTGTTGGTGCCGGGCAGATGAGCCGGGTCAACTCAGCCCGGATTGCCGCAATCAAGGCGGAACATGCCGGTCTTGATATCAAAGGAGCGGCAATGGCTTCGGATGCTTTCTTCCCGTTCCGCGATGGAATTGATAATGCTGCTGCGGTCGGAATTACTGCGGTTATTCAGCCGGGTGGCTCGATTCGTGATGAAGAGGTGATTGCAGCTGCCGATGAGGCAGGGATGACAATGGTCTTTACCGGAATGCGCCATTTTCGGCATTGATGACGTCATCAAATTTATATGACTTTGATTCGAAAGGGATAAGGTAGCGATGAAAGTATTAGTTGTCGGTGGTGGCGGACGTGAGCATACGTTAGTGTGGAAGA
>CAZGKZ010000042.1:0-1162 GCA_964526315.1 uncultured Geobacteraceae bacterium | reverse complement strand
TCGGTGGTGGCGGACGTGAGCATACGTTAGTGTGGAAGATTGCTCAATCACCGTTGGTCGATAAAATCTATTGTGCACCGGGAAACCCCGGAATTGCCGAACTGGCAGAATGTGTTCATATCGGTGCCGATGAAATGACTGCACTGTGTGAATTTGCTCAGGCTGAAGGGATTGATCTGACCATCGTTGGTCCTGAAGTTCCATTGACTATGGGGATTGTCGATATGTTTCAGGCGGCCGGACTAGAAATTTTTGGCCCCAATAAAGCGGCGGCACAGATTGAGGGGAGCAAAGGGTTCTCCAAGGATCTGATGGCTCGCTATAACATCCCGACGGCGGCGTATCAGAGTTTTACCGATCACGCTCAAGCAGTTGCCTATATTCAGAAGCAGGGAGCGCCGATTGTTGTCAAGGCAGATGGTTTGGCCGCAGGCAAGGGGGTTATCGTTGCGCTGACTGAAGAGCAGGCGATTACTGCAGTCGATGACATTATGCTCGATCAGGTGTTTGGTGACGCTGGTGCCAGTGTCGTCATCGAAGAATTCATGGAGGGTGAAGAGGCATCCTTTTTTGCTTTTACCGATGGGAAGAATATCCTCCCTCTGGCTTCATCACAGGATCATAAACGGGTCAATGATGGTGATGAAGGGCCCAATACCGGCGGAATGGGGGCCTATTCACCGGCTCCGGTGGTGACCGATGAACTTTATCAGGTGATTGTTGAGACAATTGTCAAGCCAACCATCGATGGAATGGCGGCAGATGGTTGTCCCTACAGTGGCATTCTCTATGTCGGACTTATGATCAAAGATGGTGTGCCGAGAGTTGTTGAATATAATGCCCGCTTCGGTGATCCTGAAGCGCAGCCGCTATTGATGCGAATGAAATCTGATATCGTCCCGGTACTGCAAGCATGTGCGCGGGGGAAATTACAGCAAAACTCCATCGAGTGGTATGATAAAGCTGCCGTTTGTGTGGTGCTGGCCAGCGGTGGTTATCCTGGCCCCTATGAAAAGGGATTGCCAATTTCAGGTCTGGATGATGCGGCAAAGATTGATGACCTGATGGTTTTTCATGCTGGGACTACACTAAAGGATGGAAAAATTGTCAATCAGGGCGGTCGGGTTCTGGGCGTGACCGGGCTGGGTGATACGGTTCGGGA
>CAZGKZ010000041.1:0-7713 GCA_964526315.1 uncultured Geobacteraceae bacterium | reverse complement strand
TCCCAACCAAGCCCCCAGGCCCCCAAGGTTGGTCCCTCCCAGTTGTCTTCAACAAAACGGATATCATGTGCCAAAGGATCGATACCAAAGCTTTTAAGTGAATTGAGGTAAAGCTCCTGAATATTCTGTGGCGAAGGCTTTAGAATAACCTGGAATTGATAATAGTGCTGCAACCGATTGGGGTTCTCCCCATAGCGACCATCTGTGGGACGACGGGACGGTTCCACATAGGCAACATTCCATGGCTCGGGGCCAAGTGCGCGCAAGAAAGTCGCCGGGTTAAAGGTTCCGGCCCCTTTCTCAATATCGTATGGTTGCTGAATGATACAACCCTGTTCAGCCCAATAGTTCTGTAGCGAAAGAATTAAATTCTGAAAATTCACATAACCTCCAAAAAAAACTAAAATCTACCGTAAAAAGTATTGCCAACAATGGGAAATTGAGCCGCGAGTGTAGCTTTCACCTCTGAAGATGTCAAGATTCACCGAGAAAGGAATTTTAATGATTTTGGCTCTCTTGGCAGAGTTTGCTGCAGAACCTGGGTAAGGATTAAACCTGCCTGCTGGAGTGTTTTTTGACCAAAGGAAAACCCCTCAAACTGCATATGTGATACATTGAGAGTGCGTGCCAAAGAACCAACAGTTCCAAGGTCGATTGCTACACCTGCCAGCCCGGCACAGTTAAGACAGAGGCTACCACCCCGATTGGCATCAAAGCGGATCATCTCGTGATCAAAGATCTTCAGACATTCACTGCAATGAAGAAGGTGAGGCATGTAGCCAAGCAGATAGACCAGACGCAACTCAAATAACAACCTGGCGTTCAACTCATCCCCACCTTTTTCAAGATAGTCAAGAAAGCTACAGATGAGTTCATAGATCTGCTGGTAAGGTTCACCCTCTTCCAGAGAAAGCGAGATCAATTCAACGCCATAGCTCGCAAGAGACAAACGCTGCAGGTCTCCACGCAAGCCAAAGCGTGAATTAAGCAACTCGGCATCCTGCAACAGTAAAAAATCTCCCCGCCCCCTCTTCCACTGAAAAATAGCTTGAGTAAAAGGATCAAGAACCGCACCGAAGCGTTTACGACTTTTCCGGGCAGCCTTAGCAAACCCTTTTTGCAAACCATATTCCGCGGTAAAGAGAGTCAAAATAATATCAGATTCACCGTAGTAGGTACGGTGTAACACCAGGGCTTCGCAACGTTGCGAAAGAGGAGCCATAATTTAACTATGAGCTCAAAAGAGTGGGTTGATTCAGCAGGGAGGACATTGGGACCATCATGATACCAAGTAAGGGAGAAATAAAGTGGCAGTACTGAAATAAATCAAAATTCCGGTAATATCATTGACAGTCTGGACAATCGGACTTGAAGCAATGGCCGGATCGATGCCGACTTTTTTGAAAAAAGCCGTCACCAAAACCCCCATACAAGCAGCGACAGTAATAGCTGTCACCATCGCAGTCCCAACAACGATACCAAAGTAGGCATTCTGATGCCATACAGCAGCGACCAAAGCAATTGTCAAACCACAAACAATTCCCATAATCAGTCCGACCCGCAATTCCTTGAGAAATATCCGTCTGATCATGGAAAAATCAACTCGACCAGTTGCAAATCCCCGCACCAGAATTGTTGAGGTCTGACTGCCAACGTTACCACCCATTCCGGTAATAACCGGAATGAAAGAAATCAACATGATAGCCTGTTCCAAAGTTGCCCGAAATGACCACATCAATGTCCCGGTAACAACACCACCAATCAGGGTCGTCAATAACCATGGCAACCGGAGTCGAGCAATTTTGAGTGATTTAAAACCGAGCAGCATCTCCTCTTCAGTGGTACCCGCCATCCGCAGAATATCTTCAGTGGCTTCGTCACGCATAACATCGATAATATCATCGACAGTTATCAACCCAAGCAACTTGCCCTGATCATCAACAACCGGAATAGCCAAAATATTATACTTAGCGACCAGATCGGCGACTTCTTCCTGGTCCATGTCAGTCCGAACCCTCATCACATTGGTAGACATGATATCTGCCAACTTTGTGACGGGTGGAACCGTCAATAATTGGCGTAATGATAATACCCCGACCAAATGGTTATGCTCATCCGTGACATAAACGTAGAAAACCATCTCATAGTCTTCAGAGTCCTGCAGTGCTTCGATTGCCTGTTTGACAGTAATATCCTGATCCAGAGAGAAAACATCAGTCGACATAATACTGCCGGCGGTATCTTCATCATAGCCAAGGAGATGTTCAACATCTTCAGATTGATCATCATGTAACTGAGTCAGTATTTCTTCAGCTAACTCATCCGGCAAACTACGGAGAAAAACAGCACTGTCGTCATCAGCCATTTCCCGGACAATGGAAATCAAATAATCCCGGTCAAGCAGTTCAGCAATTTTTGGCCACGCTTCAGGTTCCAATTCAGCCAGAACATCAGCAACACGATCAAGATCTGGTGTTAATTCAAGAAGTGTTTTCTGCTGAGGAAAATCAAAGTAACGAAATAGGTGTGCAATATCAGCGGGGTGGATTTTAGCAAGTGCCTTTTTCAAATTGGTGGTCGCACCACGACGGAGCAACTTACTCACGGTCGTTTGTAGAACCTGCATTTTTTGTTCATGCATACGAACACCCACTTTCATACTGAAATGGAATCCAGATCACGCAATAACTAGCATCCTGATCCAATAGAGTCAATCTGAACACATTGACCAGAAATAAAAAAAGGGGGCAAAGAAATAATTCTCTGCCCCCTTATAAAACATTTAGGAAAAGATCTTAAGCCGTTGCTGTCTCAACTGATTCAGAAGCTTCGGTATTGGCAGTATTATCAGAATCATCACTCTTCTGCTTTGGCACAAATCCTTCTTCAACCAGCTCAAAAACTACCATTGGGGCATTATCCCCCTGACGATTCTCAAGTTTTATCATTCTGGTATAACCACCTGGTCGATCTGCATAGCGTGGAGCTATCATTTCAAACAATTTGGCAACAATCTTCTGGTCATGCATAACCCGAAGTGCTTGACGCCTGGCATGTAGATCGCCCCGCTTACCAAGAGTAATCATTTTATCAGCCAACTTGCGTAATTCTTTAGCCCGAGTCACTGTTGTTGTGATTCGCTCATTCTCAAAAAATGAGATAACCATATTCTGCATCATGTGCTGACGATGATCAGGTTTACGACCAAGACGTCTGCCAGATTTATTGTGGCGCATTTTCTGTTCCTTTCTAAAAACCCAACAAAGGGAGACTATTCGTCGTCTTGACCCTTTTGAATCAATTTCAAATAATCAGGATCGGGAAAATTATCTAACTTCACACCGAGACCCAGACCCATCTCGACCAGAATGTCTTTGATTTCATTCAAAGACTTTCTGCCAAAGTTCTGGGTTTTCAACATCTCAGCTTCCGATTTTTGTACCAGTTCACCAATGAGGTTTATCTGTGCATTTTTCAAACAATTAGCGCTACGAACCGACAGTTCGAGTTCTTCAACCGAACGATAAAGGTTCTCATTGATCTTGTGCTTTTCACTACTCTCTTCTTCTATAACCGGTTCCTCAGTCTCATCAAAATTTATAAAGATCTGTAATTGTTCTTTGTAAATTTTAGCGGCATAGGCGAGAGCATCTTCAGGCTTAACACTACCATCGGTATTAATTTCAAGTGTCAATTTGTCGTAATCAGTGATCTGTCCAACCCGTGCATTTGAAACATTGTAATTAACTTTAGAGATCGGAGAAAAAATAGCATCAATCGGAATGGTTCCAACCGGTGCACTCTCATCACGATTCTTTTCAGCAAAAACATAACCCTTACCCATGGCAACAGTCATATCAATTTCAAGATCAGTTTCATCACCACAGGTAGCGATATGATGGTCAGGATTTAAAATCTCAACATTATTATCAGTAATAATGTCGCCAGCCTTAATAACGCCAGTCCCCTTCTGCACAATCCGGACGTTGCGGGGATCATGACCATGCAAACGAACCTTCACACCTTTTAAATTCAGGATGATATCGGTCACATCTTCTGTAACACCAACGACACTTGAAAATTCGTGCTGAACATTTTTAATCCGCACTGAGGTAATCGACGCCCCCTGCAGGGAAGACAAAAGAATCCGACGTAAAGAATTACCCAGAGTCGTACCAAACCCACGCTCAAATGGTTCAGCAACAAATTTACCATACGTTTCGGTTAATTCTGTTGCTTCCAAGCGCATCGGCTTGATCAGTTCTCTCCAGTTTTTGTACATATATCAATCTCCCTCTCAAGATACCCTGATGAGGTTAGCAATTATTTAGAATAAAGCTCTACAATCAATTGTTCCTGGAACTCAGGCATTGTTAATTCGCTACGCACCGGCAACGTTTTGACTGTACCTTTGAAAGCATCACGCTCTAGTTCAACCCAGGAAGGGAGACCACGACGCATCACACTATCTAGAGACTCGTTAATACAGGCAACTTCACGACTCTTCTCACGCAAGGTAATGATGTCATTAGGGCGGACAAGATAAGAGGGAATATTGACCTTATGACCATTAACTTGAAAGTGGCCATGACGAACCAATGTCCGTGCTTGAGCCCGGGAAACAGAAAAACCAAGACGATAAAGAGCACTATCAAGACGACGTTCAAGAAGAATCAAGAGGTTCTCACCTGTGACCCCTTTCATCCGATCGGCCTTAGCAAAATAGAGACGGAACTGCTTTTCCTGCAATCCATAGGTACGTTTTACCTTTTGCTTTTCACGTAACTGAGTTCCATAATCTGAAACCTTAGTACGACGTTGACCATGCTGACCTGGAGCATAATTACGCCTCTCCAGAGCACATTTATCGGTATAACATCTGTCCCCTTTCAGAAACAGTTTTGCATTTTCTCTTCTGCACTGACGGCAGACTGGACCAGAGTATCTAGACAACTTCTTCCTCCTTGATGCTTAAACGCGACGACGTTTGGGTGGACGGCAACCATTATGTGGAATTGGGGTTACGTCCTTTATCATAGTAACTGTTAAACCAGCTAGAGAAAGGGCACGTAAGGCTGATTCACGACCACTCCCCGGCCCTTTAACATATGCTTCAACCGAACGCATGCCGTGTTCCATGGCTTTAGTAGCTGCATCCTCTGCCGCGATTTGCGCTGCAAACGGAGTACTTTTACGTGAGCCTTTAAATCCTTTTGCTCCAGATGTAGACCACGCAACAACATTACCCACAGGATCACAAATTGTCACAATAGTATTATTAAAAGTGGATTGTATATGGACAACACCCTTAGCAATATTTTTCTTTGCAACTTTTTTACGTACGACTTTTTTACCTGATTTAGCCATAATAACTCCGCTTATTTTTTCTTACCGGCAACTGTCTTCTTCGGTCCCTTACGAGTCCGCGAATTATTTTTAGTATTCTGACCACGCACCGGCAAACCTCTACGATGACGTAACCCACGATAACAGCCAAGATCCATCAATCGCTTAATATTCATTGTCAGCTCACGACGCAAGTCACCTTCTACATTGCAACTTTTATCTACAAGCTCACGAATCTTCACTAATTCAGATTCAGTCAAATCATCAGTCCGGGCATTAAAATCTACACCGGCCTGTGAAAGAATATTTTGTGAGGTAGAACGACCAATACCGTAGATATAGGTCATAGCTACTTCAATACGTTTGTTTCTCGGTAAATCGACTCCAGCAATACGTGCCAATTTTTCCTCCTAGGGCTTATCCCTGTCTTTGCTTGTGTTTGGGATTCTCGCAGATGATCCGGACAACACCTTTGCGTTTAACAACTTTGCATTTATCACAGATCTTCTTCACCGAAGCTCTAACCTTCATTTTGAGATCCTTTTCCTATGAATTTCATCTATCAACAGCGATAGATTAAACATTTATTCCAGTTTAAAGACGGGTCAGTATTTCAGGCCCATTCTCAGTAACAGCTATTGTGTGTTCAAAATGTGCTGAAAGTTGCCCATCAACAGTAATAGCCGTCCAACCATCTTCCAGAATCTTGACCCCCGACAATCCACTGTTGACCATTGGCTCAATCGCCAATGTCATCCCCTCTTGCAATTGTGGGCCCCGGCCTGGGGGTCCATAATTAGGGATCTGTGGATCTTCGTGCAATTTCCGGCCAATGCCATGACCAACAAAATCACGCACAACACTGAAACCATCTTTTTCAATTCGTGTCTGCACGGCACTGGAGATATCAGACAGTCTGTGACCTGCCACCGCGGCTGCAATTCCGCAGTTCAGTGATTCCTGCGTAACACATAGCAATTGCTCTGTTGTAGCACTGATCTTGCCCACCGGCACAGTTATCGCGGAATCACCGTAAAACCCGTCAAAAATCAAACCAAAGTCGATGCTGAGGATGTCCCCATCCTGTAGCTTCTTCCTGTCTGGAAACCCATGAACAACGCGATCATTCGGCGAAGCACAAATAGTAAAAGGAAAGCCACCATAACCTTTGAAAGCCGGTCTAGCCTTCCACTTGGTACATTGTTTCTCAGCAAACTGATCTAACTCAAGAGTCGTAACTCCGGGCTGAACTCTCTCACGAAGTAATTGCAAAATTTCCGCAACCATCCGCCCAGCTATTCTCATTTTTTTAAGCTCAGCGTGGGATTTGACAAGTATCAACTAATAATCCTGTAGCGCAGTCAGGATCGCCTGTTGAACCTCTGAGATCTCACCCATACCATCGATTGTGACCAGTAACCCTGCTTCACGATAATAATTTTCAAGGGGAGCAGTTTGCTCCTGATACACCTTCATTCGATTTCGAATCGTCTCTTCACGATCATCATCACGCTGAAGCAATTCTCCGCCACAGTGACGACAAGACCCATTCTGAGCCGGGGGATCAAAACGTAAATGACACCCCTTACCACAATCAGCACAGGTACGACGCCCTGTCAATCTTTCAACTAACGCATCTGTATCGACCTGCAATGAGATGACCGAATCAAGCTCTTGTCCAAGATCAACCAGTACCTGCTTTAAAGAATCAGCTTGGGGTAGAGTGCGTGGAAAACCGTCAAGAATAAAACCACCCTTGCAGTCATCCTCCTGCAAACGTTCACGGACAATACCAATAACAACACTATCCGGAACCAGACCACCGGAATCCATGTGTTTTTTTGCTTCAACTCCCATCGGTGACTGTGCTTGAACAGCTGCACGCAACATATCGCCAGTGGAAATTTGAGGAATACTATATTTTTCCATCAACAGCGCAGCCTGTGTTCCCTTGCCAGCGCCTGGTGGTCCTAACAAAATAATTTTCATGGAACAATCCTAGCCGTGCCGCCCCTTAAGAGTCACGCCCTTCATAAATCCTTCATATGAGCGTGAGATCAGATGTGCCTCAATCTGAGAAGCAGTATCCATACCCACACCAACAACGATCAGTAGCGACGTCCCGCCAAAGAAAAAGGGAACATTCAACTGGCTGATCAGGAGGGTCGGCAACACGCAAACCAAAGAAATATAAATTGCACCAACAAAAGTCAAACGACTCAGCACGATATCTAAATAATTCGCAGTTTCTTTGCCAGGACGAACACCTGGGACAAATCCACCTTGATTTTTGATATTATCTGCAACGTTGGCAGGGTTAAACGTTATAGCCGTGTAGAAGTAGCAAAAGAAAACAATAAAAGCAAT
>CAZGKZ010000040.1:0-7807 GCA_964526315.1 uncultured Geobacteraceae bacterium | reverse complement strand
CTGGTGCCGACTTAATTGAGCTGGGAGTCCCTTTTTCTGACCCGATGGCTGATGGGCCGACAATTCAGGCTGCATCTGAACGTGCGCTGGCTGCCGGGACAACCCTGAAGGGGGTTTTGCAGTTGGTTACTGAGGTGCGTAAGACGACCCAGATTCCTTTGGTGTTGATGGGTTATTATAACCCGGTGTTTCATTATGGAGTAGAAAATTTCGCCAGCGATGCTGCTTCGGCGGGTGTTGACGCCTTGTTGCTGGTCGATCTCCCCCCGGAAGAGGTGGCTGAAATTCATGGGGCGATGTCCCAAGCTGGAATCGATCTGATCACTCTGTTAGCTCCAACGACCCCGCGTGAGCGGATGGCACGTTTGGCCGCAGCTGCTGAGGGGTATCTTTACTATGTTTCAATGACCGGGGTGACCGGAGCCCAGAAGATCTCTCCCGAAGATATTCGGGTTGCTGTTGAAGAGCTGAAAGGGATGACCGATATTCCGGTTGCTGTTGGTTTTGGAATCACGACTGCCGCAGATGCAAAAGCCGTTGGGAATTTTGCTGATGGGGTAATTGTCGGAAGTGCATTAGTTAAAATTATTGCAGAGTACGGGCAGAGTGAAAAGTTGTTGCCCGAAGTGACAAAATTTATCGCTGAGCTCAAGCATGGACTCACGGCATCTGCTAGCTGACCAATAGTTAGACTGTTGAATTCTCAGCTTGCGATGCAAACTAAAAGGATGTTTCATGGCCTGGTTTCGTAAGAAAAAATCGTTGACCGCTTCTATCGAAAAGAAAAACGTGAAGGTTCCTGAAGGTGTCTGGACAAAATGCAAAAACTGTCAGGAGATTATTTACGCTAAAGAGGTGCAACGTAACCTGAATGTTTGCCCTAAATGTGATTACCATTTCCGGATCAGTGCTCGTGAGAGAATTGATTTGATTCTGGATGAGGGTTCTTTTGTTGAAACGGATGCACATATGCGTTCGATTGATTTTCTTGATTTCAAAGATACAAAAAAATATAAAGATCGGATCAAAGCCGCTATCAAAAAAGCGGGTGATGGTGATGCGGTTATCTGTGGTGCTGGAAATTTAGACGGATTGCCGGTTGTTGTTGCTGTTTTTGATTTCTCTTTTATGGGTGGCAGCATGGGCTCGGTGGTCGGTGAAAAAATCACCCGGATTATTGAAAAGGGGCTGGAGACCAATGCTCCGGTGTTAATTTTTTCATCTTCCGGTGGAGCAAGGATGCAGGAAAGTATTATGTCGTTAATGCAGATGGCTAAGACCAGTGCTGCTTTAGCGAAGTTGAAGGCGGCCGGAATACCCTTTATCTCCGTATTGACCGACCCGACAACCGGTGGAGTGACGGCCAGTTTTGCCATGCTTGGTGATCTGAATATTGCAGAGCCCCGTGCATTGATTGGTTTTGCCGGTCCCCGGGTGATTGAGCAGACGATTCGTCAGACCCTGCCCGATGGTTTTCAGCGCTCTGAATATCTGCTTGAACACGGGATGATCGATATGATTATCCCACGCAAGGAGATGAAGCAGAAACTTTCAGAATTACTGCGTATTTTCACTAAGAAATAAACTTTGATGGCACATGGTTACCGGGACAGCCTGGCTTATCTCTATTCACTGCAATTTTTTGGGATCAAGCTTGGGTTGGATAATATCCGTGAACTCCTGTCCCGGGTTGGAAACCCACAGGAGTCTTTGCGGATCGTCCATATTGCTGGAACCAATGGGAAAGGTTCAACTGCTGCAGCACTGGCAAATATCTTTCATGCCGCAAATATCCCGGCAGGTCTCTACACCTCCCCCCATTTGCACAGCTTTACCGAACGGATCCGAATAGATACACGACAAATCAGTGAAGCTGAAGCTGTTGAGTTGATTGAAGAACTCCGCCCTCATGCCGAAGCATTGCGGGCCACTTTTTTTGAAATGACCACAGCTATGGCTCTCCTCTGTTTTCAGCGGCGTGGAGTCCATTGGGCGATTCTCGAAACAGGATTGGGTGGCCGTCTTGATGCGACCAATGTTGTTATCCCGGATCTCTGTCTGATCACACCGATTGCTCTGGACCATACGGCTCATTTAGGTCCGAAGTTGACTGATGTTGCTACTGAGAAAGCTGGAATACTCAAAACGGGAGTGGCAGCAATCAGTGCGGCTCAAGACGTTGCTGTCTCACAGGTTCTGTCGCAGCGAGCAGGGCAGTTAAGTGCTCCATTGTTACAGTTCGGGGATGATTATCATTGCTGTAGTGGCGTTGATACCTTTGCTGTTTCGGGTCCTGATCTGTTTCTTGATAAGGTCAAAACCCGGCTGTCAGGAATGCATCAACAACAGAATCTCTCTTTGGCTGCAGCGGCAGCAAGTCTTCTTACTCAACAAGGGGTAGAAATCAGTTCTGACGAAATTCGAAAAGGGCTGGAAACGGTGCGTTGGCCGGGTCGGCTTGAATGGTTGTCCGGTCGGATTCTTCTCGATGGCGCACATAACCCTGCCGGAGCGAAGCAATTGGCCATCTATCTGCAGCAACAGCAGTTGGATAATTTACACTTGGTTGTTGGCTGTAAGGCTGATAAACAGTCGGCTGAGTTGTTGTCTGAGTTACTCCCTTTTGTGAGCCGTGCTTATGTCACCCGGCCTCCCGTTGATGATGCTGTTCCGCTAGAAAAAATGGCGCAAAGAATTCGCGAATCGGGTATTGTTGCCGATGAGTATTCCGATCCAATTATGGCGGTTCAAGCCGCATTGGAAAATCGATCGGTGGAAGATACTATATTGGTGGCGGGATCCCTGTTTCTGGTTGCTGTGGTTCGAGAATTCTTGCTTCCAGATATTAATGTGTTGAATATTGCCAGTTAATATTTTCATGGAATCCACTTTTTTAGGTTGCTGCAGAGAGTTATCCTGCGTCCGGTGATATTTTACTTTTGATTTATTGTCCTATTTTACGGATATCTGACCCCTATGCTACTCCGTTTTTGTCTTCTTCTGGTTTTTCTCGCTGGCTCTCATCTGGCAACTGCTGCGGATTGGGGAAGGGCTGACGACGGTCAATTGCCTATTCAGCTTGAGGCGGATCAGCTGAGTTTCCAGAAAGACATCGGCCTGTATCAGGCAAGTGGGGATGTCAAGATGGTTCAAGGGGATCTGGAAGTCAGAAGTCAGAGCCTTAAGTGGAACAAAATCAGTGGTGATATTGATGCCGAGGGGGATGTTGCGCTGATTTCACCAGATAAAGAACTTTTTGGCCGCCGGGTGCGATTTAATTTACAAGAAGGGACTGGGATTATAAATAATGGTCGTTTTTATCTCCGTGGTCCGAATTTATATGTGCGTGGAGAGACGATTGAACGACTGGGAAAGCTGGATTATCGTATTGTCAGGGGAACCTTCACTACGTGCAATGGTGAGGTTCCCGCATGGAAGTTTGGTGCCAGTCGCCTTGATGTAACTGTTGATGGTTATGCCCGTGCCAGAAATACAGTTTTCTATCTTCACGATATCCCGTCTTTTTATCTCCCTTATATGATTTATCCGGCAACAAATAAGCGTAAATCCGGATTGTTGATGCCTAAGGTGGGCTACTCTGATCGGCGAGGCTACCAATATAGTGGTGCTTATTATCAGGTCCTGGGAGTGAACCAGGATGCGACTCTCTACTTTGATTATCTGTCAGAAATGGGACTTGGTAAGGGGTTGGAATATCGATATATCTTTGGTCAGGGGAATGCTGGTGAAGCCAATGCTTATCTTCTGGATGTCGATAAAATTGACGGGGAAACGATCGATGAAAAACGCTATGCCCTACAATGGCAACATGATGGTTTTCTTCCCGGTGGTGTCAGGATGGTTGCTGATGGAATGTATATTAATGATGATGACTATTTCAAAGACTTTGGCGATGCTGCCGGAGATTATAATCGAACCGAAGTGAAATCGACTTTCTCTTTGAGTAAAAACTGGGAGAAATATAACCTTGTCGGGCAATTGGAATATATTAGGGATCTAGACTCTGATGATAAGACAACCTTGCAGAAATTACCGACCATTAATTTCGATGTGTCCCGACAGAGAATTTTTGGATCTGATTTTTATTATGCTCTGAGTTCTGATTATACTAATTTTTGGAGTGAGGAGGGGCTTAAGGGCAACCGGGCGATAGTTCGGCCTACTCTCTCGACAAGTTATCAGTTGTGGGATGTTGTTAATCTCGCTCCAGAGGTCAGTTATCGGCAGCGTTATTATTGGGGGCTGAATCAGGGTTACGATTCTGAACAACAAGGGGTTGCCGTATTTACCACCAGAGCGACGACACAGGTCCAGAAGGTATATCATCACCCGCCTGATGCGTTTTCTAAGCTGCGTCACTCCATAGAGCCTGAACTGGTATACACTTACATCCCGGAAATTGATCAAAGCGAACTCCCCCATTTTGATGAATTTGACCGGGTTGATAATGTGAATTTGTTTGCATACGCTTTAACGCAACGTTTAACTGCCCGATTTGACCATGATAATGGGGATCCGACCTATCGTGAATTGGTATACTTCCGACTTTCACAAGCTTACGATCTGACCAATGAATTTGATGGCCGGCAGCGGTTTCAAGACCTGCGACTGCAGACAGTACTGCTGCCGACGGAGTGGCTTACGTTACTTTCTGATGCGAGTTTGAATGTTAATTCTGAAAAGTGGACTAAAGCAACGGCAGCTGGAAAAGTTACTGATAATCGAGGCAATTCTGTAAAACTTTTGTATAGTTATGAACCTGAAAAAGATATTGATTACGTTGAAGCAACATTGAGTGTCGCCTTTCTTGACCCGTTCTATTTTGATTATCAGCAGCGTTATGACCTTGTTACTGATAAACAACTGGAGCAAGCAGTTGGTATTGAGTATCGACACCAGTGCTGGGGGGCAAAACTCACCTATCGTGATCAGGATCGTGATGACAATCATGACCGTTCTGTCATGTTGACATTCACTATGCGTGGAATCGGTTCTGTTGGTGGTGTCGGTACCAGTAATCTGGGCGGATTTTGATCTATTCCAATCCAGATTTTTTGGGGTGGTCTTTTTGCCGTTGATTTATGAGGTGTGATTTGACTTCTACACGCAAGCCGGGTTCTCCTGGTAAAAAAAATTTACTGACCATCTGTTTGCTTATGGTTATTTTTCTGATGTTCGCCTATGCTATTTTTGGCAGCCGCGGAGTTTTGCGGATTTTTCAGGCGGAAAAACAAAAGAATGAGCTAGAACTGGAACTTGCGGAGATACGTCATCATCAAGAGCAACTTCGTCATGAAATTGAGCGGTTACAGAAAGATAAAAGCTATTGGGAACAATTGGCTCGAACAAAACTAGGAATGGTTCGCGAAGGTGAATTAATTTATTATCTCCCCGATAAAGATGTTGAAAGAAAGAGAAAATAGACCCGATGAAAGATCAATTACGGCAGGCAATCAAAGCAGCTTTGCAACAATGCTGCACAGATAAAACCCTGAGTTCTGAAGTTTCACTGGATGAAATTCAGCTGGAAATCCCCAAGAATCCTGAGCATGGTGATTTTTCCACCAACCTGGCGCTGACTCTGGCAAAACCTGAGCGCAAGGCTCCCCGGAAAATTGCAGAAATATTGGTTGCAGCGCTTCAAGGGAACTCCCTGTGTGATAAAATTGAGATTGCCGGACCGGGATTTATCAACTTCCGGCTGGCAGCGACCTGCTGGTACAATGTTCTCGATCAGATTGCGGACCAGGGTAACAAATATGGTTTTAGCAATATCGGTAACGGGACGAAAATTCAGGTGGAATTTGTCAGTGCCAACCCCACCGGTCCTTTGCATATTGGTCATGGTCGTGGTGCTGTGGTCGGGGATGCCGTTGCTGCAGTGTTGCAGGCGGCTGGTTTTGATGTCCAACGCGAATATTATATTAATGATGCCGGAAATCAGATTCTGACTCTGGGGCGTTCGATTTTGCTGCGATTACGAGAATTGCAGGGTGTGGCAATTGAGTTTCCTGAGGATGGTTATCAGGCCGGGTATGTGGTTGAACTGGCTGCCAAATATCGTTCCGAGCAGGGTGAGCTGACCGATGTCTCCGAAACGGAAGCCATTGAGCTTTGTGCCCGCTTTGGTATCGCAGAAGTGCTCAAATGGATTGAAACCGATCTTCAGGCCTTCGGAATTCATTTTGATCACTGGTACAGTGAAAAAAGCCTTTATGATCGAGGAATGGTCGATCAGGAATTGAAAAAACTGGCAGAAAAGGGGCTCTCTTTTGAGCAGGATGACGCCCTCTGGTTACGCACCACCGATTTTGGTGATGATAAAGACCGGGTGCTGATCAAGTCGGACGGTAGTTATACCTATTTTGCCTCTGATGTTGCTTATCATATGGAAAAGTTTGACCGGGGGTTTGATCGGGTTATCGATGTCTGGGGAGCCGACCATCACGGTTATATTCCGCGCATGAAAGCAATGCTGGCTGGTTTGGGTCACTCACCTGATGATCTTGAGGTTCTGTTGATCCAGATGGTGAATTTACTGCGTGATGGTAAGCCGTATATTATGGGCAAGCGCTCCGGCAATTTTATCACCTTAAAAGAGGTTGTTGATGAGGTTGGCCGTGATGCCTGCCGGTTCTTCTTCTTGATGCGCCGTTGCGATAGCCAGCTTGATTTTGATCTGGAACTGGCCAAGCAGCAGAGTAGTGATAACCCGGTATTTTATGTTCAATATGCCCATGCGCGTATTTGCAGCATCAATCGTAATGCGGCAGATTCAGGGTTGGAACAACCGTCTGGATCGGTCGATTATCAGCGCCTGGAATTGACCGAAGAGCTGGCATTGGTAAAGCAGTTGGCCCGTTTTCCTGAGACGGTTGTTGGTGCTGCCCTCAGTTATGAACCGCACCGGATTATTTTCTACCTTCAAGACTTGGCAGCACAGTTTCATAGTTATTATAATCGACATCGTGTATTGGTAGATGATCCAGAAACCAGTCGGGCTCGACTGGCTCTGGTCAATGCGGTGCGAACTGTTTTGGCAAATGCTTTGCAATTGCTTGGTCTCTCTGCTCCAGAACGGATGTAGACAAAAGGGGATAAAATGAAAGGCACGTCACAGACACGAACGCAGCGGCGGATGGAAAAGCGTCAGGCGGTTATTTTGTTGGTCTTGGTTCTGGTAGTTTCACTTGCCAGCTTTACCCTTGGGGTGATTGTCGGACGCCGGGGAGGCGAACGGGATCTGGCACAGAAGATTCAGCAAACTGAAAAAATTCTGGTTGCTCAGACTCCCCCACCGGGGAGTGTGCCAACACCCACAATTGATATGTCACAAAATACGGCTACCCAGACTGTCGACCCTGTAATCACAGAACCCAAATTGAGTTTTTATGATGATCTGTCAAAAAATACTGCTCCCCTTGGAAGCGGTATCAATCTTGCTCCGGTTGAAAAACCAGAGACGACCACGGTGGTGACTCCTCCCATTGATTTACCGGATCAGCCGATCGTGAAAAAGACAACCCAAGACGCCCCTGCTGTTGTGAAAACTGTAGCCAAGGAGAAGCCCGCAAAAGTTGTCACCAAAACAGCAGAAGCAAAGATGCCAGAAGTTGTCTCTACCGGGACCCATGCTGTCCAGATTGGTTCTTTTGGCTCGGTTGGGGATGCTATCGCTTTGAAAAAGAAAATGTTGGCAAAAGATTATCCGGCTTTTGTTGCTGAAGCTGATCTCGGCAAGAAAGGGCTGTGGTATCGGGTCAGGATTGGCCCATACAAAGATTCT
>CAZGKZ010000039.1:0-7951 GCA_964526315.1 uncultured Geobacteraceae bacterium | reverse complement strand
ACATTAACCCGATCAGGAAACCAGGGATGATTTTCAATCTGTGGACCAATTTCGGTCACCGGGAACTGTTCCACATCGGCAACAAAGACAACTGCATGGGGATTTCCCATCGAAATACAGGTTATTTCAAACTGTTGATGATCAATCTCCAGCGGAATTGCAACCGCCGTTTCAGTGGCCGGACCCGACATGGGGATCTCCCCCCGAGTCAACCGTGGCGCACCCATATTGACCTGAACCCGACTCACCAAACCGGAAGAATCAACAAACAGCACCAATGATAAAATACCGGCACCCGTCTCCACGGTCATTTTCAGACGATCAACCAAACCATGATCATAGGCATATTTAGCGACACAACGAATTCCATTTCCACACATCGCCCCTTCACTGCCATCGGCGTTAAACATCCTCATCCGAACATCGGCAACCTCTGACGGCAGGATCAGAATCAATCCATCTGCACCAATACCAAAACGGCGCTGACTGACCTGTTGGGCTAACTTAACCGGATCATCTATTTGCTCTTCAAAACCATTGATATAGACATAGTCATTTCCTGCCCCATGCATTTTAGTAAACTTCATCCTTCACTCCTGAGAGAGAGTTGTCATATACTTTTTAAAGATAAACCTTCAGCCCAAACATTATACTACGGTAGGCAACCCCATGCTACAGATCATTCAAATCGATGCCAGTGAGATGGATAACTTTTCTTATTTGATTTATTGCCCGGAGACTCTCTGCGCGGCAGCTGTTGATCCATCCATGCGACCAGAATTACTCTTGAGAAAAGTAGCGTCGCTCGGTGTCACATTGGAATTACTCCTCAACACCCACGGTCATCAAGACCACATTGCGGGAAATGATGTAATTCTAGAACTGACGGATGCCAAGCTGGCGGCACATTCGGCAGATTTGCCGAATCCGGATATTCCACTGATAGAAGGGACAAAGCTTAAGTTGGGAAATGGGATCATTGAAGTGATGCACACCCCGGGACATACTCCGGGATCAGTTGTTTTTAAAACCGGAACTCAAATCATCACCGGCGACACGCTGTTTGTCGGCCGCTGTGGACGAGCTGATCTGCCGGGCAGTGATGTTACGGCACTCTATAAAAGTCTACAACGGCTGAAAGGTCTATCAGGGAATACCAGAATTTATCCCGGACACAATTATGGTCCGACGGTCACCTCAACAATCAGTTGGGAGTTGAGCAACAATGATTATCTCAAATGTTCGAACCTTCAGGAATTCACCAAACTCCGCATCGGAATCTGACCAAGACAGGCTCTTTAATTCTCGCTGGAGGGATTGCGTAAATTGACGACCCGCGTTCCTGCCAACTGATCATTCCAGCCACGCCGTTCTGAGTTGAACAGAACCACTAAATAACCCAGACCGACCGGTAACAGTTGCAATAAACCACCAACACTGCGCAAAAATGCCTGAGCAAAAGAGAGTGGTTCACCCTCAGTTGTCTCAACCCGCAACCCCGTCAACATTTTCCCCGGAGTTTGTCCGACTAAAAAGTGAAACAGGGTGAAATAACCAAACGCAAGAAAGAAAAGGACCAGAAAATAAGGAACCGAAAGATTAATTAAAGTCTCCAGAGAGGGAAGAAATCCACCACCACCTGTTGCCATAGCCGTTTCGGCAGCGACCACAAAACTAACTCCGACGACTGCCAACAGAATTAAATCATAGATAAAAGCTTTGACACAGTGAACTAATGGTGGGGAAGAGGCTGCAACACCACTGACAACTTCATCAGTAAGATCACCCTGAATAACTTGGGTGGGAGCACTAGCCGCCGCTGCATCGGAAGGGACCGGCACTTCGGTAACAGGGGCACTCGTAGCAGGTGCAGGAGCTGGCGGCTCAATCGGAGGGGAAGGCGCAGGAGTCTTATCCAGCTCAAAAACATAATTTTCAGATAATTCCTCTGGGGGCAGCTCAGCTTCTCCCAAAGGCAAATCAACCAATTTTCCAGCGGCAATAACTGGAGAGGACGATTCTTCTAGAATATTTAGACGATCTTCCGGAGCCCCCACACATTGTGAAGACTCCGGTAAGTCAAAAGGGCGTTTGGGGTCCTCCTCAGACCCTGAATCCTCAGGTTCGTCCTCTGGATCAAAACCAAAATCATCCTCCAGATCAGCTTCATCCTCGGGCAGATCAAAAGAGAAGTCTTCACCAGAGTCATCGGCAGCTTCGGCTTTTGCTTCCCTTGGGCCCTCAATCGTTTCTTCGATATCCTCATCTTCTGGAGCTTCTTCAAACAACTCATCAAAAGAGAGATCATCGTCATCAGCACTGTCGCCCATAAAATCAAAACCGAAGTCGTCCCCATCGGCTCCAGTGGGCGTTGCTCCACCATCCAAGTCACTCGCAGCAGTTGCTGTAGCCGCTGCAGTCACTCCGGTAGCAACCGACACCGCAGCATCCGCAGCTGCATCATCAAACTTATCTACCTCGTCGACACTGCCAGCGCCCATCTGGCCTGGGAACAGAACACTCTTAATTCCAAAGTTCTGTTTAAATTCGACCAAATCCTTGCCACATTTCTTGCAGCTATCCAGATGGTCAAAACTGTTGTAGCCGCACTTGGGACATCTCATGATTCTTCCTTTCTATTGGACATGATTATTCAACCATGCTGACCTGAAGCCAAATCCCCATAAAGATATTGTAAAATTGCCATTATCGCAAGTCCTGCAGTTTCAGTACGCAAAATTCTGGGACCAAGACGCACAGCTTGATACCCCTGAGCCATAGCGTAATCTGCCTCTTGTTGACTGACACCCCCTTCAGGACCAACTAAAACGGCAATTTGTTGCGGAGGCTGTGGTGGCAAAACTTCCTGCAGAGGGATTGTGCTCTCCTCCCAAAGTAACAGTTTTAAATCAGCCTTAACTGTCGACAAAACCCGGGGCAGTGAACTACCGACCTCTAACATCGGTAAATGGTACTGTCGGCTCTGTCTGGCCGCTTCCTGAATAATTTTTTGCCAGCGTTCCAACCGCTTCAGTTTTCGATCAGACTTTAAAAGCCCAACACTCCGCTCCATCGCGGTCAGATGAAACTGATTGACCCCAAGCTCAGTCCCCTTCTGCAGAATCAACTCCAGTTTATCACCCTTTGGTAATCCCTGAATTAATGACAGAGAGCAAGCTGGTGATGGATAATTGACAACATCTAAAAGTTCAACTTCTGAATTCTCTTTTAGAGTCGATACAGCAAGCTGACCGGCACCATTAAATAGCTGGATCTCATCTCCTGGCTGCAAGCGTAAAACAGTTTGCAGGTGTTTTCTTAGCTCTTCAGGTAAACGAATCACCATTCCGCTACATAATTTTGGTTCTGGCAAATAAAAACAACGCATTAAACTTACCGCCGCAACAACAAACAGACCCATTCATCCTGATAGCGACTTGGAAAAAATTCCAGTGGCAAATCAGAAAATCCATCACGAACCAACTGCTCTTTCTCCTGTAAAACTCCAGATAACACCAACCAGCCACCCGGAGACAAATGCTCGAATAGATCGTGCCTCAATCGAATATTTTCTTCTGCCAGGATATTCGCAACAATCAACTCAAATTGCCCGGGAAGCTCCTCCAGAGGAGTCTCACTGATTTTTACCTGCTCTGCATAATGATTCTTTTCAATATTCTCACGGGCAACATGACAGGCAATAGGATCAATATCATTTGCGATAATTTCCGGACATCCAAGTGCTGCTGCTCCCAATGCCAAAATTCCTGAGCCCGTTCCAACATCGAGCATATTCACTGGAGGATCAGAATAATTCAGAAGTTCTGCAATTGTCTCAAGACAAAGCTGTGTCGTCCCGTGGGTTCCAGTTCCGAAAGCCATCCCCGGATCAATTTCGATAACAACTTCATCCGCTTGAGGAATGTAATCTTCCCAACTGGGCCGAACCACCAGACGACCACCAATATGAAAAGTTGAAAAATTCTGTTTCCAACTTTCAGACCAATCCTCCATTTTAACCTCAGACCCTGATTGGAGACTGAAGGTTTGGTTCTTGAGGATCGGCATATTACGAAAAATAACTTCTAACTCAGCAACCAGTGCCTGAGGATCGGATACAGCGTCAAAATAGGTTTTTAGAACATAGTCAGCAGCGGGATTCAGATCATCGTCAGGAACAAAGAAAGTATCAAGTTTGCGCTCCTCAACAACCGTTCCAGAACAACCATGTTCGGCTAAAACAGCACTGACAAGATCAACAAATTCCCCCTTGACCTTAACTTCGATGACAATCCACTCATCTTTCATGATTACTAATTAACAGATTCTATCACTCATGACAACAAAGAATCTAAAAAATCACCCATTATTAGCAGAAAAATGTTTTTACAGCGGGGTAAAAGTCAACCTGACAAAGCCGGAATATCGTCACAAAATGGTTAAAACAATTCTCCGTAAAAATAATTAAAGAAAAATTATTATTACTCTTGCACACTCGAACAGTCTCTGTTAAAGTCAGTTAAAATTTTCATGAGCTATTACTAGTAAAAGTATCTGCGATGAATTTTTTTCTTATTTAGGATGAATAGCTCTTCAAGGCTAATTCAATTTAAAATTAAAAGGCTTAACAAATATTTTTCCATTAATGAGTGTCAGGAAAATCGACCTCTGACAACAAAAGAACAAAGGAGACTCACAATGCGCATCTTAGTTGTTGAAGATGAAAAGAAGGTTGCCAGCTTTATTAAACGAGGCCTGGAAGAAGAAGAATTTGTAGTTGATGTGGCTTACGATGGTGAAGAAGGCGTGCAGATGGCGGAAAATGCAACTTACGACCTGATCCTCATGGATGTGATGTTACCCAAAAAAGATGGGCTGAGTGCTATCAAAGAACTCCGTGAAAAAAATGTTTCTACGCCAATTTTGTGCCTGACCGCAAAAGATACGGTTGAAGATATTGTCTCCGGACTCGATATTGGCAGCGATGACTATCTGACAAAACCATTTGCATTTGCTGAACTGATTGCCCGGGTCAGAGCTCTGATCCGTCGTGGCTCTCAAGACCGCGGTGCAGAACTCTATTTTGCCGATTTACGCCTGGATCCAGTGGGACACAAAGTTTGGCGTGATAATAAAGAAATTGACCTGACATCAAAAGAGTATGCATTGCTGGAATATTTTATGCGTAGTCCAAATCAGGTTCTCACCAGAACGATGATTGCTGAACATGTTTGGGATTATACTTTCGATTCTTTCACCAACATTATTGATGTTTATGTCAATTACCTGCGGAAGAAAATTGATCGTAACTTTGATAAAAAACTGATTCACACGGTTCGGGGTGTTGGTTACGTATTGAAGGAATCCGATTGATTATAACCTAGTCTCCATCTGAACAAGTGCCTCCCCTGCTGGAACCTGTAAATTTCAAATCGGTTCTGAGTAGGGGAGGTAGTTTTTTATCACCAACCAAATTATCACGGATCGACATGTTGATTATCTTTCTATTGGGACTTTTCATTCTTGCTGCTTGCGTAATTTTACAACGTAAAGCGAGAAAAAAAAATCTCGAGACAATCAAATACTTGACCCAGTTAATGGATCAAACCAACTCTGAACTTTCCCCACCAATATTCGAAGTGGCAGAAAGCGCTGATTCAGATATTAGAGAGCTTGCTCAGAGCTATAACAGTATGATGGCTCGCCGCGCTGCCAACCTCCGCCGGGCTCGACAGTTTTCAGCCGATGTGACCCACGAATTACGAACCCCCCTGACCATCCTCCGCGGAGAGACCGAACTTGGACTCAGGAATGACAGAAGCAAAGAAGAGCTCAGAGACGTTCTGGTATCAAATTTAGAAGAAATCAGTCGCATGAGCTATCTGATTGAAGATCTTTTACTCCTGTCTAAAAGTGACTTAGGTGAAATCCCCTTAAAAATGGAACCTCTCCCCCTGGTGGAACTCGTGACTGAACTCCACCATCAGGCACAGCTACTTGCAACAGCTAAACAGATAAAAGTTGATCTGCATTGTCCGGAAGAACAAATCATTCTGGAAGCTGACAGCCTGCGCTTACGGCAGGTTTTTCTCAATTTATTGACAAACGCGATAAAGTACACCCCTGAAGGGGGTTCTGTAACGATCGAATTGATCCTCAATGACGACAATGTTGCTATCTCTATCAGTGATACAGGAATCGGTATTGACCGTGAAAAACAGGATATGATCTTTAACCGCTTCTACCGGGTTAATAAAACCGGCAATCGAAATGATGGCGGCTCAGGACTGGGTCTAGCCATCGTTAAATGGGTTGTCGATGCACATGCAGGATCGGTCACCGTAAATTCAAACATCGGTCAAGGGAGCACATTCAGAGTAACACTCCCCCTTCATCAAGAATCTAAAAATTGATTCTTGATCATTACTCTACTTTCTTACAAAAAATGACATTTCAGGGTTCACATTTGCGATCAAGTCATGTATGTTTTAGGTGAGGTCTTTTCGGAGACCTCATGCCCCGAAGACCTACCCCCCCTCCAGGTCTTTGGGGCTTTTTTTATCCAATCTCCCCGAGGTGCGCATCTGCACAGTGCAAGATAAAGCCGGACATGCTAGATTACGCGAATGCGAATAACCGTTAAACAACAAGTCCTTCTCGCACCGGCAACGATCCTGGTTCTGCTGATTCTGCTGCTTGTTTTTATGCAATATACTTACTGGGACCTATCTGCCAAGCGCCGGGAAGCTAAAGCGATCGGGACAACATTTGTTGCCCTGGCAGAAGCAGATATGGCTGCCAGACGGTTACATCTGCTGCTTCGAAGTATGCAACATACCGGCATGGCCTCGCCGGAAGATATGGCATTGGTATCTGATCTCTACGAACGGCTATTTGACGCTATCGGGCGGTTAAAACCTTTCGGGCCACTCAAAAAATCGGGGCAAATATCTCAACTTTTGGCCCTTGCCGAAGAACTCAACCCGACAGATAGTCCCCGGATAGAAAAAACTGCAGAATCTTTTGCCCGATTCAGAACAGAACTTTCAGCTATTTCCAATATCACTCAAATCCACAGCAACAGATTGCGCCTGGCCCACGAACAGAATATTAATCAACTGGTCGAACGAGCGGCAATTGTCTCTATGTCGGTGTTGATTCTGGCTATCGTACTTGGCCTGTTGATTGCCGGCTATTTCAGCCGCCGGATTCTCAATCGGGTTCAGTCCCTGTCACGTAATGCAGTCCGTATCGCTGACGGAAAACTTGAGTTACCTCCGGCACCAGATCATATCCGTGACGAACTGGACACCCTGGCAATCTCAATTAATCGCATGACCAAACGGTTGATTCGGGTGGTCGGGACAGAAAAGCTACTTGAAGGTGCCGAAGAAGAACGACGCCGCATTGCCATGGATCTGCACGATCAATCACTGTCCGATCTATCTACGATCTTACGGGGATTACAGAGTTTATCAGCAGAAACAGTAGATAACACTGTGCTGGTAAAAACTAAAAAACTAGAGGAAGAACTGGAGCGGGCCATTGCCAACCTGCGTGACATCATGAACAACCTGCATCCACAAACCCTCGACATTCTCGGACTAGGGGCGGCCATAGAAGCCCACCTGGAACAAGATTGTGATAATGACAATCTGCCCGAATATCATCTCTATATCGACCCGCAAGTGAGCCATCTGAACCTTGACCGGTTGAAGCAATTAACCCTCTATAGAATTGCGGTTGAGGCGATTCAAAATGTCATTAAACATGCCGCTGCAAGCCGCTACGAAGTCAATCTGGAGGTACGTGAAAAAACGCTTATTTTGTCGGTAGAAGATAATGGAAAAGGGATCCCGGATATGGACAATCGTGACAGCGGTCGCGGATTGAATAATATTCGTGAGCGGGCAAAAGCTATCAGCGCAGAAGTCAGCTGGAAATCATCACG
>CAZGKZ010000038.1:6674-7960 GCA_964526315.1 uncultured Geobacteraceae bacterium | reverse complement strand
TTGATTTCATTATCCGGGGTTTTGGGGAGAAACTTGGTCAGACGGATCGCATCGGGGAGGGCGATTTCACCACTCTCCTCGATGATATGTTCTTTGATCGACTGCAATGATTCAGCATTGTAACTCTCATCTTTGTAAGTTTTCAGGACACAAAAAGCCAGTAACATATAGCCATGAACCGGATGATCAATGAAGATGACAGCACACTCTTTGACCCGTTCATGACTGAGAATAGTTGCTTCCACTTCGGTGATTTTACGGTTTCCTGCTCCGGCACTTAGAGCAATATCTGAACGACCGGTCAGGATGTAACTTCCATCGTTCCAGGCAATCGCCTGATCACCAGTCGAATAATATTTCTTCCCCTTAAATTTATCCCAGTAAATCGACCGGTAAGCGGTGCTATCCCCATACAGATTGCTGCAGATGGATGGCAGGGGGTTGGTGAGGACTAAAAAACCAGCGTCATCACTGTTTTTAATTGGCTCGCCACTCTTGTCAACCAGGAGACATTTGACTCCGGGCAGCGGTTTCAACCTGGTATTTTGTTTGCTCCCTGAAATGCCGGGGACGTTTGCCATTAAGCTTCCTCCCGACTCCGTTTGTCCCCAGATATTGACCAGTGGAATTTTACCCTGTTTTGGCAGGGTATGGAGAACCCAATTATAGAGATCTTCTTTGATTTCGCCGCCACCACATCCAATCAGACGCAGTGAGTTTGATGATTTGGCTTCATACTGGCGGCTATTTTTAGCCCGCATGACACTGCGTAATAGAGCCGGATTGCTGAACATTCGCGTGATGTGGAAACGGTCCAGAAAATCGAAAAAGAGGTCAGTGTTTTCATAAGTAATACTGCCCTCGTAGATAAATACGGTACTGCCGAGGGAGAGTGGTCCATAAAGCCCGTAGGTATGGCCGGTTATCCAGGCCAGGTCAGCGGTACACCAGAAGATATCCCGATCATCCATATCAAATAGCAACTCAGTGGTAAACTGTGCCCACATCAGGAATCCGGCAATATTATGGACGACTGCTTTGGCCGTTTTGGTTTTTGAAGAGGTATAGAGCATGAACAGGGGATCATTGGCCGCATGGACGGTACTGACATCATCCCGTTTGGAAAATTTTTCATCGGTGATCAGGTCCTGATACCACAGATCACGTTTGGGACGCATATGGACCCGTTCACCGGTTCTCTCGATGACAATGCAATGGTTGATTTCATAGTCAATTTTACTTAAGGCATCATTGACCTTCTCTTTGAGTCGGTGAGCGGTCTGTGG
>CAZGKZ010000038.1:0-6574 GCA_964526315.1 uncultured Geobacteraceae bacterium | reverse complement strand
CGCAGGTGTTTGCCGATAGTGTTTTGCCAGATGTCAATTTTACCTCCTGGAAACCAGCGGTAAAATGGAGCCAGTGAGCTATCCAGAACATTTTGATAGGGGGTTTCCCACTGCAGGTATTTTTTTGCCAGAATATCAATCACTTCGTTTGTATCCAGTTGAAGTAGTTTTTCATATTCTTCGGCAGAGATAACTTTTCGACCATACTGACAGACGGGTTCAGTCATGAGCTATAAATCCTTTCTGCGCATTTCATTCTGAGCTCGGTAAAGATCACCGATTTTTTCAAAAGATGGAGGCAGTTCCTTCATGATTTTGACGAAAACCTTGGCGGTGGCAACAACATCTCCCAATGCTGTATGGCGTTGATCACATTGAACGCAGTAACGTTCCAGCAGATGATCCAGTGGCTGATGCTTTTGATCTTCATGAGCCATCTGGTAGAGAAACATGGTATCCAACCAGATAGTATCTGCGATGCCGACGTCGTAAATCTCTTTCAGATGGCGGTGAAGCATCCGGATATCGAAATTAATATGGTGTCCGACAATGACGCTTTCGCCGACAAATTGGAGAAATTCAGGAAGAACTTCACCGATCAGTGGTTTGTCGACAAACATCGAATCAACCATGCCATGAAATTCTGTTGATTCTTCTGGGATCGGGATCGGGGGTTTAGTATAGGCTTCAAACAGTTTGGTGATTTTCCCTTTTTTTAGCTTGACGGCACCAATATTGATAATGACATCTGTAGCCAGGTTCAAACCAGTCGTTTCAAGGTCAACGACACAAAAACTAGTTTCAGAAATATTCTGCTTGAGGACCGAGCGATCTTCAATTTTGGCACAGGCGTCTATCACATAACTATGAATGGGATCATTGACATCCCTTTTTTTGCCAGCTAATCCCTTAAAAATTGATTTTAACATTGTCGCTTCTATCCCGTCTCAAGAGGATGTCAGACCCTTTTGCGCCGATATTAAAGAAGTAAATTAATAGGCTACTTTAGCAAAGGGTGATTGAGCTGCCGCTGCCAGTGCATCAGCTAAAGTATTTATTCCGTGGGCTTCAAGGAGTGGAATCAACTTCAGCAGAATTTCACCGGTTACAATAGCATCTCCGAGTGCGGTATGGCGACCCACAATTGTAACATTCAGCCGTGCTGCCAGTTCATCCAGGGAGTGAGAATCCTGATTGGGATGGATTATTGATGAGAGGAGGAGGGTGTCGAGAACCGGATTGTCAAAGATGATACCGGTTTTTTCTTCCTGAAGCTGCAAAAAGCGCATGTCAAAGGCGGCATTGTGGGCGACCAGAACTGAATTTTCTACAAATGTGTGAAAATGGGGTAAAACCTTGTCAATTGTGGGTTGGCCTTGTAGCAGTGCTGGCTGAATACCGTGAATTGCCACTGATGTTTCAGGAACAAACCGTTTCGGATCAACAAGTTGGTCAATGACCTCATGATAAAGAAGCTGTCCATTGATGATTCTTATTGCACCTAGTTGGATGATTTCATCCCCTTTTGATGGTTGTAAACCGGTTGTTTCAGTATCAAAAACAACATAGGTCAGTTTCCGCAGGGGAGTTTGTTCCAGTTCTTTCCAGTCCCCCCGATTGAACAGGTCAAATTCGTAGGAGACAGGGCGGTGTTCAATTTCATTTTGAATTGCCAAGCAGTGGTCTTGATCCGGCGGTGGAAGGCTGATCATCACCCCGGTAAACTCACCATTGGTGCCTGAGATGGGGGTGATTTTCCCCGACAGATTTTCAATGGTGTCTTTAAAATTAAGTAACTTTCCATTTGTGTCAGTAATCAAAGGTGTCTGCTGCCAGGTCTTTAGCAGTTCCTGATCTGCATCTGCTCCCGGCCAGGCAATAACCAGCTCTGCTCCAGATTCTTCTTCGGCTGTCAAGGTCATGAGTAGTTCCGGAACCTTGGAATGGGTGCTCAGTAAACCCGCCAGATGGGAAATTGCCTGAACCATGGAGTAGCTGTCAAGTTGTAGCCAGACACTTTTGGGGGCAAGGACGGTGACTTTGATTGAGAACCTTTCGTTGATATTGGTGCTGATAATATCCAGAAGATTATTGGCCAAAATATTTTCATTTTTACTCAAGGCATGGAGGTGGTGTGCATAGTTGGTTCTTGCTTCACTGACTTTATCCTGCAGAGACAGAGAGGCCTGATCAATTTGTTTTCGATAGTTATACAACTCTTCAGGATCAAGTTGTGGTCGGTCGAGAATGGTAGTAATTGAGCTACGAATCTCTTCCAGATCTTTTTGTTGCTCATCAATCAGGGACTGAATCAGCATGTCACGGCGGCTGTCAGACTCAATCTGGTGCGTCATGTCTTCGAGAGTGAGGACAAATCCTGAGATGCTCTTCTGCTTTTCCTGTTCGGTAAAAAATGGAGCCATGTTGACTCGTAGGCAGAGGCCGGTATGGAGGGTTATCATCGAGTGATTAACCATCTTTTTCCGACCTGACATGTGACACTTATTCAGCATCTCCAAACTATGAATAATCGGGTCGCGATCCAGGATACTGAAAATAGAGCGACCAAGCCCGAGTATCCCGGTTGGTTGCCCATTTTTACTTGAAGCATGGGGAGTATCTACAAAAAGTTTTTGTGCCTGTTGGTTGTAAAGTAATATCTGGCCATCAGTGTTGCAGACAATAACACCGTGGGGAAGCTCAGACATCAGAGCTGCCAGGCGAGTACGCTCTTCATTGAGTGTCAATTGGGCGGTAGCGATCTTTCCCGCAACATCTTCCTGCAATTCTATAAAGGCTGCTGCAGACTGATTGATAATATCCGCCAAATATTGAATTTCTTTTGCGGCATTTTTGATTTCTGCCCGGTGCTCCGGGTTTACGGTTGAGATTATTCTTGCACTTTCAGCAAGCTTGAGAATCGGAATGATATAATCGTTAAATAGTAAATTAATCAGTGCGCCGATAATAAACAGAATGGTGATAGTTCCAAGAAGCGGGAAGGGGACCAGCTTGTTGATCATTTCGCTCAAGGCACTTTGTTGAGATTCGTTAAGGCTGGCCCAAGCACCGATCAGACTTGCGACAATAATACTGATGATAGCAAAATAAATTGCACCGAGAAAAATCCAATATTTAAAACTCGGTTTCATATGTTCTTAAAAACCCTGTGTCGAAATCTTAAAATTAAACTTTGTTCTGCAGAAGTACTACCTTTGTTGTTGTCAAGAAGCAATATATGACAAAATTGTACACATAGCAAACATTGTTTTGTTTCGGAAGTGAACTTTGGAATGTATTTGTCAAGCGATAGGAAAAGAGTTCAGCCATTGCATAGGAACACAATGGCTGAACCAAAACATGGGAGATTTGTGGATGTTAAGCTGTGAGACGTTTTAGTGCCTCCAGATATTTTTCACCGGTTTTCCGCACAATTTCTTCTGGTAATTCGGGGGCTGGTGCCTGTTTTCCCCAATCAAGAGTCTCCAGATAATCACGTAAAAATTGTTTGTCAAAGCTTGGCTGAGCACTCCCGGGGTGATATTGATCTTTTGGCCAGAAGCGGGATGAATCTGGAGTTAAGGCCTCATCGATCCAGATCAGTTGACCATCAAGCAAGCCGAATTCAAATTTTGTATCGGCAATGATCAGCCCCTTTTTATCAGCTAGGTCCCGGGCTCTTTCGTAAATTTTAATACTGATCTCTTTTACTTGCTCGGCTGTCTCCAAGCCACACAGGTCAACGGTTTGCTCAAAGGAGATGTTTTCATCATGCTCACCGAGTTCCGCTTTGGTTGATGGCGTAAATAGTGTTTCCGGCAATTTATCGCTCTGTACCAATCCCGTGGGAAGGGGGATGGAGCAAAGAGATCCACGCTGTTGATATTCTTTCCAGCCGCTGCCGGAAAGATAGCCACGGACAATACATTCTACTGGCAGGGGCTGGGCTTTTTTGGCCAACATACTACGTCCTTCCAGTTGATCTCTGTATTGATGGGTAATCGCCGGAAAATCATCGACCTCGGTTGCAATCAGATGGTGAGGGACGAGGTCAGTCATTTGCTCAAACCAGAATTTTGAAATTTGGGTCAAGACATACCCTTTTTGCGGAATACCAACATCCATAATCACATCAAAGGCTGAAATTCGATCGCTGGCAACAATCAACAGGTGCTCTCCAAGATCGTAAATATCCCTGACTTTGCCACGGTTGACGAGGTTGAGTTCCGGACAGTTGGTTTGGGTAATAATCGGCGTCATGATTTGTTTCCTCCATTGATAAGAGCACCGCTTAATTCTGGAACCATAATCTCGATCTCTGCCTGTTCCACCAGTTGTTGAAGTTTCTCCGCAACAACTTTTTGTTTCTTTTCAGCCAGTAAACGATTTTTCAGTTGTTCTCGGTCAGTATTCTCTAGCTTCTCAAAGTCTGCTGTTTTGGTACTTTTTAAACTGGCAACCAGGAACTTATCATTAATAGTGTAAACTTTTTTCGCAATAGGGGCCTCTTTGGTTAAACTGAAAGCTTCTTCAGAGAGTTCCTGTGAGGTGCCGATCCGGGGAATGAAGAAACCAAAGCTACGACTGAATTCCCCAGATTCTTCTACCGTTAAATTCAAATTCTGAGCGGCAGTACGTAAGCTCTTTTTATCGGTTGCCTGTTTCAGCAGCTGATCGGCTAATTTTTTAGCCAAGGTCTGAGCTTGCTCACTCCGATAAAGCTGTTCGACCAATGGTTTAACTTTACTCAATTCTGGAAGATGGCTTGGTTGCCGTTCTTTCAAGGTAAAGAGGAAAACCCCTTGAGTCGTCTGGATTGGACGAGCCAGTTGGTTTTCTTTCAGAGTAAAGGCAACTTGATTGATTTCCGGCACTTTGCCGATGCCATCAATGGCATCATTTGTCGAGAAAAATCCGGTTTCTTTAATCCCCAGATCGTTGGCTGTTGCCGCTGTTTCCAGATTTCCAGTTTTTCGATTGATATTGTAAGCATCCATCGCTTTTTCGTAGGCCAGTTGGTGCGATTTTTCCACTGCCAGCCCGGCTTTAACTTCATCGATGACATCAACAAGTGATTTTACTCCCGGCTCAGTATATTCTTCAACTTTAATGATGTGGAAACCGAAAGGGGTTTGAACAATGCCACTCAATTGCCCAGGGCGCAAAGCAAAGGCTGCATCTTCAAATTCTTTCACCATGACGCCACGACCAAAACTACCAAGCTCACCACCGTTGGCAGCATTACTTTTATCATCGGAATAAGTTTTCGCCAGCTGGGCAAAATCAGCCCCATCCTGAAGTTGTTTCAGAACTTTATCGGCAAGGTCACGTCTTTTTTGTACCGTTACGCTATCAGCATCTTTTGGGACACTGAGTAATATGTGTGCTGCTTTGACCTGTTCCAGAATTTCAAACTGATCTAAATTGCGGCGGTAGTAGCGTTTCAGTTCTTCATCGGTAGGAGTGCCGACTTCATTTTCATAGCGGGCAGGGTCAAATTGCAGATAACGTAGCGATACTTTTTCGGGTACTCGGAATTTTTCCAGATTCTGCTCAAAAAATTGTTTCAGACCAGCATCGGTGACCTTCACTTTCGATTCAACCAGTGCTGGGGTTAGCCAAACATAATTGAGGTTGATTTTATCATTTTCCTGATGAAAGGCTGTTGCCAGTTCTGTATCGCTGACACTGACCCCCTGCTGCAACTTTTCACGAACCTTCTCGGTGAGTAGTTTTCTCCGTTGAGACACTTCAAACTGTTCCGGGTTCATCCGTTGGTAATTTAAGACTTCGAGGTAGCGATCTCGGTTGAATTTACCGTCAATCTGAAATGCATCATATCGGGCTATACTGTCGACCAGTTCTTCTTTGGTCACTTCCAGCCCGAGCTTCTGCGCCTGTTGAATCAACAGTGCTTCGTCGATCAGTTGTCGCATTGCCTGTCTGGGAAGGTTAAGTTGTTTTTCCAGGTTGGCGTCAAATTTCCCCTGATAAATATTTTGATAGAGGTTGTAGAGATTGCTATAGCTGTTTTGGAATGCATCATAGCTGATTTCATCACCATTAACCCGGGCTGCTGTCTCTCTCCCTTGCTTAGCACGTTGGTCAGCCGGTGAAGTAAGCATTGTATAGCCAATGATAAAACTCAGAATGATTACACCAAAGGCAATCTTGATCAGGACCGACTTTTGTTTTGATCTGACAAATTGAAGCATTAGGGTGATACTCCTCATATTATATTTTTGGTTGATTCGGAACAAAAAACAGGATCGCATGTTAGACCAGCAATTTACTGAAAAGCAATCATTTTTTACTAGCTTAACGCTTGCACAAAAATGGTTGCTTTGCTAGAGTGACCGAGCTTTTAAGCAGACTTTTAACCCAATTATTAAGCCGCTTGCGGTATTGACAGGATGATCATGTTTAATATTTTTAATGCGATATGGGGTATGTTCTCAAATGATCTGGCCATCGATCTGGGGACAGCAAATACTCTGGTTTTCATGAAGGGAAAGGGGATTGTCGTCAGTGAACCCTCAGTTGTTGCGGTAAAGACCGGTTCTGCTGGCCAGCG
>CAZGKZ010000037.1:5250-8021 GCA_964526315.1 uncultured Geobacteraceae bacterium | reverse complement strand
CGTGGAACCTACGCAACGGATCGGGTGATGGAGCTTCCTGAACCTTTACGCAAAAAATATTTTACCCCTGCAGGTCAAGGAGAGATGGCGGTTGTTGACAAAATCAAAAAGGAAGCAACTTTCAGACGCTTCAATCTGATGAACACCACATTTCCATTTAAAAAACCGTTCCAAATGATTTTCTGCCGTAACGTGATGATTTATTTTGATCAAACCACCCGTGAAGCTCTAGTCAGTCGTTACCATCAACATACTGAACCCGATGGATACCTGTTTATCGGCCATTCAGAAACCCTGGGACGCAGCCAAACACTCTACCGCTACCTAAAGCCAGCACTTTACCAAAAGGGAGAACTCTGATGTCACGAGCTATCCGCGTCCTTATTGTTGATGATTCCGCCTTGGTGAGAAATATCCTCAAGCAGGGTTTGTCTATGGATCCGGCAATTGAAGTTGTTGGAACCGCCCCCGACCCTTATATTGCCCGGGATCTCATTGTTCAACTGCAACCTGATGTTTTAACTTTGGATGTGGAAATGCCCCGAATGGATGGGGTCGCCTTTCTGCGTAAATTAATGCCGCAGTATCCAATCCCCATTGTCATGGTCAGCTCCCTGACTCAGCGTGGCAAACAGATCACGATGGAAGCTCTCGAAGCTGGAGCTGTCGATTTTGTTGCTAAACCAACCAGCAACGTTGCCGCCGGATTAAATGCAATGTTAGCGGAACTGCGTTCCAAGGTAAAAATTGCCGCGACAGCCAATGTCTCTCACTGGAAAGGGAAGAAGCCAATCGCCGCAGGGGGAAGAGCCAAAACATCATCATCCGCACTGGCAGAGTCTACCGATAAAATTATTGCCATTGGGGCCTCAACTGGGGGAACAGAAGCAATCCGCAAGGTGATTGAAAACTTTCCGGCAACCACCTCTGGAACCGTCATCGTCCAACACATGCCGGCAGGTTTCACCAAAATGTTTTCTGATCGCCTCAATCAACTTTGCCAAATGCAGGTCAAAGAAGCGGAACATGGTGATCGAGTCCGCAGTGGCCTCATTCTGATTGCCCCCGGGGGAAAACAGCTCGAAGTTGTCCGTACCGGCGGGTTCTACGAAGTTCGACTCGGCAGCACAGAAAAAGTCAGCGGGCACTGTCCTTCTGTCGACGTGATGATGCATTCGGTGGCAAAACACGTAGGGGCAAATGCGGTTGCAGCCATGCTCACCGGGATGGGTCAAGATGGCGCCGAGGGGATGCTGGCAATGAAACAAGCCGGGGCTCGTTGTATCTCTCAGGATGAAGCATCATCAGTGGTCTTTGGTATGCCCAAGGTTGCCTATGAAAAAGGTGGCGCAGAACGACTGGTTCCATTGGACAAGATTGCAACGTCACTCTTAAGCTTGCTGACGGAGAAAAGATAAATGGGGCAAATCATATTAGGTGTCGGTGATTATGGGGCTTCAAATACTCCCGGAGACGATGTAAAAACTTTTGCACTCGGATCATGTGTTTCGGTGATTTTTCTCGACCCAAAGACTCGAACTATCGGTATGGCACACATTGCCCTCCCCGACTCATCAATTAATAAGGCTAAAGCGACGGAAAAACCCGGCTATTTTGCTGACACTGCAATTCCGGCACTATTGACCCAGATGACAAAATTTGGTTGCGATAAACGTGGCAAGGGAATGGTTGTCAAACTCTGTGGTGGTGCCAATGTTATGGATACCAATGACACTTTTCAAATTGGCAAACGGAATGCTTTAGCAATAAAGAAAATCCTCTGGTCTTATGGGATGGGTGCCGTAGCTGAAGACCTGGGGAAAAACTACAGTCGAACCGTTTCAATCTCCGTGTCAGCCGGGCAGATAACGCTCAGTTCACCCGGAAAACCAAACTGGCTTCTTTAGGAGATTGATCATGGTGAAACAAATTAATCAGGAAGAGCTGCAAAAAATTGTCAAATCGGTACCAATGCTCTCACCGAGTGCCAGTCAATTATTGCAAATCACTTCCCAGGCTGATCATGATTTAATCGATGTCATCAATCTGGTCAGAAATGATGCGAATCTGACAGCAAGAGTACTCAAGATTGTCAATTCAGCCGCTTTTGGTCTGGTCAGTACTGTTACCTCGATAGATCGGGCCATCTCATATCTGGGTGAGCGTATTATTGTAGGAATTGCAATTGGGGATTCTGCAGGGAGATTATTTGAAAAAGAACTTTCCGGATATGAATCTGCCGGCGGCGATCTATGGAAACACGATCTGCGCACGGCGATTGCTGCGCGTGAAGTGGTGACTCAAAGTGGCGTCGATATCAGTTCAGAATTAGCATTTACTGCCGGGTTGCTCCATGATATCGGAAAATCACTTATTTCTGATTATCTACAGGGATCGGTGACGGATGCAATTGAGATGATTACCACAGAAGAGGGTCTTGATTATCTCGATGCGGAAGAAAAACTAGTCGGGTTTGACCATACCAGAGCAGGCTACGAGCTGGCCAAAGCATGGCAGCTCCCTGATGAGTTAGCTGAGGTCATCCGTTATCACCATGAGCCAGCCAAAGCAAAAGAAGAGTACCGGGCATTGGTCTACGCCGTTCATCTGGGTGACAACATTGCCATGATGGGCGGGTTCGGTACTGGATCTGACAGCATGCGCTATAAACTTGATCAACAATATACTGACTATATCAAAATCGGGCCAAAAACCCTCGCCACTATTATGTTGAATGTTGATATAGAATTTGAAAAGTTAGAAAGTTCATT
>CAZGKZ010000037.1:1502-5150 GCA_964526315.1 uncultured Geobacteraceae bacterium | reverse complement strand
GGAGAAGAAAACTGATGAAACGGATCATTATTGCGGATGACTCGACAACCGCCAGAATGTTCATCAAGCGCTGTTTACAAATTATCGGCCTGGGTGATGCGGAAATTATAGAAGCAGAGCACGGGAAAGAGGCACTGGCCGCTGCTAAAGCACAGCCTGCTGATCTACTGCTGACCGATTTAAACATGCCGGTTATGGATGGAGAAACCCTGGTCAAATGGGTCAAAGCAAGTCCGAAACTTGGAGATTTACCCATCATTGTTATTACCAGTGCGGGTAATCCTGCCAAAGAAGCACAACTATTGAAACTTGGTGCCCACCGGGTTCTCAATAAGCCAGTCTCCCCCCCGGTGCTGATGGAAGCACTTGCCGATTTTATTGATGAATAACCGACAGCATATCAAGGAGACAGAGCAATGATTGAACATAAGCCCCTCTATCAGGCGATGATTAGCGCAACCAGTAAAACCATGGAGGATATGCTTTTTATCGCGGTCATGGAACATCTGGATCGCGGATATGAAATTCCACTGGATGAACTTGTCTGGACCAGTTTACTGATCAACGACCCGGTTCAGGGTGAGATTCGCCTGGCGATGCCAAAGACATTGCTGACAAAATTTACTTGCAATATTTTCGCCATGGATGAAGAAGAAGTCACCCAACCTCAAATGGACGATATCCTGAATGAACTACTCAATACGATTGCCGGGCTGTTTATGACCAACCTGTTAGAAGACAATCAGGAGTATAAAATCGGGTTGCCAGAATTGGGGGTAGATGAACTCCCTGAAGTTGACTCAGAGACAATCGTCTGGAAGTTGATGACTGATGATGAAGAACCAATACAGATTTTTGTCAGTGGAGCCTCTCTGGTGGCATTAAATGAAAGTTGAACTTTAATTCCTGAACACAAAACATTTTCCGAATAAAGGAGTACACAATGGGTAAAACAGTTTTGATTGTCGATGATTCCAACACTATGCGTAAAATTGTCGCTCGGTCACTGCGCCAGGCAGGGATAGACTTTGATCAGATTCTTGAAGCCGGCGACGGTCAGGAAGCTCTGGATGTTCTAGGTGCCAATAAGGTTGATGTTGTCTTGAGCGATATCAATATGCCGAACATGACCGGGCTGGAATTTCTCAAAGCAAAAGCCGAAGATGATGCGATCAAAGATATTCCGGTAATTATGATTTCAACCGAAACCGGTGCCGATATCATCGACGAAGCAAAATCTTATGGTGCTAAAGGCGCCATCAAAAAACCATTCACCCCCGATCTGATCAACGAAACATTAGGTCCGCTACTTTAATCTTTAGAGAAGCTGGTATTATTTCACCGGAGGAGTCACAATTTATGACTCCTCCAACTGTTTAAAGGAGTTCCATGTGAAGTACTCTCAAGACATAGCCGACCTAACTCAAGAAATTTTTTCCAGCATGGTGATGTTGGAGGTTTCACCCGGCGAACCGTTCAAGCGAACCGGGGATAAACTGGTCAATAGCATCTCAGGAATTATCGGCCTAGCCGGAGAGACGAAAGGTCTTTTGGCGATTCATTTGCCAGCTGAAGCGGCTTTAGCCATTACGACTGCTTTTCTCGGAATGGAGGTCGAAGAGATCAATGAGGATGTCTGCGATGCGATTGGTGAACTTGCCAATATGTTGGGTGGCAGTATGAAAGCAATACTTGATCCTAGCGGCAGCAAGGTCCAGATATCCATCCCTTCAGCAATCCATGGTGAAGAGTATGCCGTTGATTGCCTTGCCGATGCAGAATCGGTCACCGTTCCGTTTACATTTGATAGTCAATCTTTCATGGTTGAGCTGCAAATCAGTCAAAGTAACTGATAATCACTCTTTTTACCTTTTCCTGAGGGCAAAACGTGGAATTTACTAAAAAAATCGTGGCAACGACCGAAGAGATCTTTAGCTCGATGATTTTCATGGAAATCTCTGCCAATGATCCATTTGAGCACGGCAAACAGGATCTCGGTTGCCACATTTCAGCAATGATTGGTTTAACCGGTGGTTTTTCTGCAATGCTCGCCATCCACTGTCCGGAAACTGTCGGTCTGGCAATTGCCGGAGCCATGCTTGATATGGAAATTGAAGAAATAGATGCCGATGTCAAGGATGCCCTGGGAGAGATTGCCAATATGATCGCAGGGGGACTAAAAGAGAAGTTCGCAGCTGAAGATATTAATCTGGAACTCTCTATCCCAACCGCTATTTCGGGAAAGTCATACACAATTGCTTCCCCAAAAAGAAGTAACCGAGTCATTATCCCGTTCAATGTCGAAACGGGACAGTTTTTTATTGAGATGAAATATAATCTCAATTAACTTCTCAGCAAAGAGGCTATTTTGGATCAGCGGGCTATCATTGATGTCATCTGCAAGTCAGGCATGGAAAACCTGGCCGGAGAAGTAGGGACCCTGCTCGGACAGGAGCTGATATGCTCTGATATTCAGCTCAATCTCACCTCAAAAGAAAACCTCTTCAGCAACCTTGATCGTCAGAAAACCACTCTCACCCGGATGACAGTTGATGGCGACCGTGAAGGCGATTGCTACCTGCTAAATTCTATATCTTCCGCCGCTTTCCTTGGTGGCACTCTGATCATGCTCCCCGATGATGTCATTGAAGAGGGGATGCAAAGTGAAAAACTTGATGGTGAGATGGAAGATGCTTTTGGTGAAGTCGCCAATATCATTGCCGGTGTGTTTACCCAGGCATTTGTTGATAAGTATGCAAAAAAACTCCGTTTTATCAAGAAAACCGTTGAAGAACTGATCCCGACAAAAATTGATTTTGCCAGTGATGAACCTTTCCCTCCGGGAAATTATTTTGTTGCCAACTGCCAAATGAAAGTTGGCGACAAGGATCTTGGTTCCTTGGAATTTGTTGTCCCGGCAGTCATTTTTGAGCTCGAAGAGGACGTTGCTGAAACAATAACCGAACAACAGCCAGAAGAGACAACACCAGAACAGGAATCAGCACCGAAAGAAGAAGCGGCTACAGACACCGCTGAATCACCCCCTGAAACTGAGTCAGCTCCACCTGCTGAGAAAAAAGTTCCCTTTGCCGATGCTAAAAAACTGACCGACGTCGTGTTTAACGCAACGATTGGACAGGTTGGTGAAGAGATCGGTGCACTACTTGGGCAATCTCTGACATGTGATGATATTCAACTGATGATGACCAGCAAAGCTGATTTCTTTTCCAACCATTGCATGGAAAAATCAGTTCTGACTCACATGAAGGTGACCGGAGATCGAGAAGGGCTTGGATTTATGGCGATCCAGGTTCCCGATGCTATTATCCTGGGTGGTACCCTGATAATGCTACCGGAAGATCAGATCCAGGAGCAGAAGAAAAATGGGCAATTTGATGGTGATGTTGAAGATGCTTATGGTGAAATTGCAAATATTCTTTCCGGCAGTTTGACTCAGGTTTTCCTCGATCGTTACCCCAAACAACTCCGTTTCATCAAAACTGAAGCAGAGACGATCGTTCCAACTAAAATTGACCCTGATTCCGACCAACCTTTTGCCGAGGAAAATTACTATCTGGCTTCATTTGCAATCCATCTCGAAGGGCATGAATTACACCGGATATTGCTTATTTTTCCTGCTGCTATTTT
>CAZGKZ010000037.1:0-1402 GCA_964526315.1 uncultured Geobacteraceae bacterium | reverse complement strand
GAATGGACCCGTTCTGCAGTGCTGCGGGCAATCAAATACGGGGCGAAAGATATTCTGGTGATGCCTGCCAGTAGCGATGAAATTCAGGACAAAATCAATCGGCACATCAAAAAAGCCAGCTAGCAGCCTGTCGGCACTATCAATGAACTGGCTGCTAGACCGGAAGATTTTTCTTCTTTATCTTTTCAATTAAAGTTGTCCGTTTCAGATTAAGCATCCGGGCCGCTTCTTTTTTGTTCCCGCCGGTTCGGCTGAGGGCTTGAAGAATCAGACGGTCTTCAAATTCACTGATCAAACCATTAAAATCCAATCCAGCATCAGACCATTCAGCTTCGGGAGGTTCAGATACAGCCGAGGATGGCACTCCCCCGACTGCGGGAGAATCAAGTTCTTCCTCTTGGATATCAACACACCGATATTTTTCCGGTAGCTCCCTTAAAGTTATCCGTTTCCCCCGATGCAGAATAACCAACCGTTGCATCAAATTTTCTAATTCTCTCACGTTGCCCGGCCAACTATAGTTCTGCAAACTTTTCATCGCTATTGCATCAATCGTTGTCCGTCGATCGGTTTTCCGCCGGCTGAACCGCTCGATAAACCGTTCAATCAGTAACTCCAAATCATTTTTTCGCTCACACAATGGCGGAGCAACCAGAGGAATGACTGCAAGTCGATAATAGAGATCTTCACGAAACCGCCCGGCAGCAACTAACTCTTCCAGATTTTGGTGGGTCGCCGCGATAATTCGAACATCAACCTTGATGGGCCGGATACCGCCCACCTGTTCAACCTCCCGTTCTTGAATCACCCGTAACAGCTTAGCCTGCAAGTTTCCCTTCATGTCGCCGATTTCGTCGAGAAACAGAGTCCCGCCATCAGCAAACTGAACCCGGCCTATTTTTGATTGTTGAGCCCCGGTAAAAGCCCCTTTAACATAGCCAAAAAGTTCACTCTCTAACAATTCGTCCGGAATTGCAGCACAATTAACCGGAACAAAATGGGAGGACTTACGCATGCTTTTTTCATGGATTGCCCTGGCAATCAGCTCTTTTCCTGTACCACTTTGACCCTGGATCAAAATCGTACTCTCGCCATCTTCCGCAACACAGGAGATCAAGTCAAATAGCTCCAGCATCTGCGGCGAACGTCCGATCATCCCTCCAAAACTACTTTGTGCAGGCATACAATTAAATCCAGTCCACATTGGGTGTAAGTTTTTTGACACTTTTGTATCGTCTACACAAAAGATGAGGTGATAATAATATATATTTTATAATGTGTCAATATTTGGACACAGTAAAATAACAAATCGAGTTCAGAAAAAATTAATCCCTTTCAAAACAACATGGGCTTAGCCAATTATGACTAAGCCCATGTTGTTTTGATTGAAATACGATAACTA
>CAZGKZ010000036.1:0-8349 GCA_964526315.1 uncultured Geobacteraceae bacterium | reverse complement strand
ACAAATCGTGGCTATCAGGTTGCGGGACTGAGTGTTGACTTTTTACAGGTGATGGCAACAGTTGATGAAGCGGTTCATGAGCGGCAGTACCAGATGCTCTCTCAGCTTGAAACATTTTCTCCACGGCGTTGGAAAGGGGCAGGTTCCATCACTTTTATCCGCGGTTGGGCCTCTTTTTTAGATCGTAACTCAATCAATGTCATAACCGAGGACGGGCCCGAAACAATCTGTGCTAAGAACTTTTTGATTGCGACCGGGAGTCGACCACGGGGGTATCCTGGCATTGAAACAGATCAGGTGCGTATTTTTGATTCAAACGGAATTTCATCTCTGAAGAGATTTCCTAAACGATTACTGGTTGTTGGCGCCGGTGTGGTTGGTTGTGAATACGCAACTATTTTTTCCAATTTTGAACAAACCCAAGTTCATTTAGTCGATCAAAAATCGATCGTTCTCCCTTATGAAGATGAAGATGTCAGCCGTTTTGCACAACAACGACTGGAACAGGTCGGGGTCAAGTTACACCAGTCAGCGACGTTGCAGAATATTATTAAAAAAACTGATCACCTTGAGGTTGTTCTTGATCTTGCCGATGGGAGTTGTGAAGTTTTTGAGGTTGATGCCGCTCTGATTTCTGTCGGTCGGACCCCCAACCTGGGGTCTCTTGGTTTAGACCGCATTGAGATTGAGGTTACCGAAAGAGGTTTTCTCACTACGGATGAAAGTTGCTGTGTCGACGGAAATATTTACGCCTGCGGTGATGTGACGTGCCACCCGAATCTGGTCAATATTTCTGAACTGGAAGGACGGATGGCAGCCAGGGCAATGTTTGACCAGGCAACACTACCCCTCAATTATCGTAATATGTCGGCAATCATGTTTCTCAACCCCACCATTGCAACTCTTGGACTCAGCGAACAGCAATGTCAGCAACAGGGAATTGCCCACCGGGTTGCTTATATGAGCAATGAGATTATGAGCCGACCAATTGCGATGCGCTCAACGCAGGGTTTTATCAAAATAATGGTGACCGATGATGCTGAGATGAAAATTCTTGGAATGCGTGCAGCTGGGCCACAAGTCTCAAATATCGTGATGGCAATTGCTAATTTCATGGACCACGATCTGGGAGCAGAGACTGTTTTGAAATCGGTCTATCCCCATCCGAGTATTTCCGAGATTACCCAGGAGTGCTTACGCTTGTTAATTGGCAGATCAATCTATAAAGCGGAGGCTTTTCCGGATATTATGCGGGTCACTCATTGGCAGCCAGAACAATAAGAATTCCAATTACTTATATTGAGTCGGAAATTTTACGGTAGGCGCAGCATTCTGGTAACCAGGGGAGTGTGGTGATATTTTCTGGAGTGAGTTTAATGCAGTCCTCTTCAGCCTGCAGACGTTGTGGGTAGATGCGGCATGATCGGGTATGGATATCAAGATGACGGCAGGGGATTGCCGTAGTATGAACAATCCCCTGCGGATCAATTTTCTTTTCAAAACAGCAGGCACCGCAACCCTGACAGATTGCTTCCCACTCCTCCTGAGTCATTGTTTTATGCGCACTCGGAATAGCCACACGCATGACAAACACAACAACCACCTTCATGCTCAACCGGACCACCACAGTCGGGGCAGGCGCCACCATTGCTGATATACGGTGTTGCGGTGTTTTCTTCACCGTTAAGCATATGGAGTTCAACCGCTTTTGCAACGGCATCAGCGCAGGAGGTGATGCGGTTTTTGCCAAACCCGGCAGGTTTATGGCAGGTGATGCCAATCAATTGTTTGACTGTCTGCCGTGCCTGTCCACCGCTACGCCATGACAGTGAAACCAGTCGTCCGATTGCTTCACACTGGGATGCGGCACAGCCTCCGGCTTTACCCATTGTGGTGAATAATTCAAAGAGTCCGTTTTCATCTTCATTGATAGTAATATAGAGGGGACCACAACCAGTTTCCATCTGATAGGTTGAACCGGTCAGTGCCCGTGGCCGCTCCCGCTTGCGGGTCGGTTTCTTACTCTCCATTGGGACATTGATTTCAACTTTTCTTTCATCATCCCCTTTACCTGCAACAGAAAGAACCTGCATGTCACGCGATCCATCACGGTAGATAGTGACTCCCTTACACCCTTCTTTGTAGGCGAGTTGATAGACTGTCGCTACATCTTCCCGGGTCGCATCACTGCAGAAGTTGACTGTTTTTGAAACGGCATTGTCAGTATGTCTCTGGAATGCCGCCTGCATCAGCACATGATCTTTGGGGGTAATATCGTGTGAAGTGACAAAAATTCTCCGAATATCTGCCGGAACTGCCTCGATATCCTGGACGGTCCCTTTTTCAGCGATCTCCTGCATCAGCTTTTCGGAGTAGAAGCCCCGCTCCTTAGCAATACTTTCAAACAGCGGATGAACCTCGATCAGTTTATTATTATCGAGCACCTGCCGGATGTATGAAACGGCAAATAGGGGTTCGACACCACTGGAGCAGTTAGCAATAATAGAAATTGTTCCGGTTGGGGCAATCGTTGTGCAGGTGGAATTACGGATCGGTCCTTTTCCCGGCTTATCAAAAGTACTTCCCTTAAAGTTTGGAAAAGCTCCCCGTTCTTCAGCTAATAGCATTGATTCCTGATGCGATTTTTCATTAACAAAGCGCATGACCTTTTCGCCGAGCTCGATCGCTTCCTGACTGCTGTAGGGGATCTCCAGCATAATCAGCATATCGGCCCAACCCATCACCCCGAGACCGATCTTCCGGTTGGCACGGGTCATTTCATCAATTTCAGGGAGTGGATATTTGTTGGCTTCAATAACGTTATCGAGGAAGCGGGTCGACAGTTTTACTGTTTTCTCAAGCTTATCCCAGTCGATTTTTCCATCTACAACCATATTTGCCAGATTGAGGGAGCCGAGGTTGCACGATTCGTAAGGGAGCAATGGTTGTTCGCCACAAGGATTAGTACTCTCATATTCCCCAATGTGGGGAGTTGGATTGTCACGGTTGAGGCGATCGAGAAAAACGATTCCCGGTTCACCATTTGACCATGCCATGTCAATGATCTGGGTGAAAACTTTGGATGCGTTCAACTGTTTCACCACTTTTCCATCGCGCGGGTTGACAATGTCGTAATCATCCCCTTTTTCTACCGCATCCATGAAGGCTTCGGTGACACCAACTGAAATATTGAAGTTGGTCAGGATCGTCAGATCCCGTTTTGCCATGATGAAATCCATGATATCAGGATGGTCAACGCGTAGAATACCCATATTGGCACCCCGTCTGGTGCCGCCCTGTTTAATTGTTTCAGTCGCCGCATCAAAAACCCGCATGAAGGAGATTGGGCCTGAGGAGACCCCGCTGGTGGAACAAACTTCATCATTGGCAGGACGAATGCGGGAGAAAGAAAATCCGGTGCCACCACCGCTTTTATGGATCATTGCCGTATTTTTGATCGCTTCAAAAATGCTCTCCATGGAATCACCGACGGGGAGAACAAAACAAGCTGATAATTGACCCAGTTCACGCCCGGCATTCATTAGCGTGGGTGAATTGGGTAAAAAATCAAGGTTGGTCATCATTTGATAATATTGTTGCTCGAAATTGGTTTTTTTCTTGTCGATGACCGGTTCAGCAGAATCTATGGTCTGCGCGACACGGCGGAACATCTCTTCGGCGGTCTCAAGAGTTTTTCCATCGCTATCCCGCTTCAGATAACGTTTCTTTAAAACCGTTATGGCGTTTTTGGAGAGGTTTAAAGTTTTAGCGGTTTTTGCCTTAGTCATTGTGGTTCCTTTCCTCACATATCTCTATCTAGCTGATTTTAAACAAAGCATAAAAAAATACCTGAACACGTCACTGTAAAAGTAGGTAAATACACTATATTTTGTAGGTCGTGAATATAGACCACTACATGTAGTGGCTGTCAAGGTGAAAAACACAAATAAGAGAATCAGTGAAAAAAAGCAAACTGGTATGGATAATTATGAAAACATGGCCCGATTATTGACTATATTTATGGTTAAAAAACACTCTTTTTCAGTCTTGTCGAGTTCTGCTTGTCGCCACCCTTAATTTTGAGTATTCTGACTCTTTCTCCCTTCAGTATTTGGATCTATATGATGCAAACGGTTCAACCGATTTATCTTGATAACGCTGCGACCAGTCATCCTAAGCCGGAATCTGTCTATCTGGCTGTCACGGCAGCATTGCGTGCCGGGGGGAGTCCTGGTCGGGGCAGTCACCGTTTGGCTTCGTCTGCAGATCGTTTGATTTTTGAAACCCGTGAATTATTGACTGAATTATTTAATGGTGGGCACTCTGAACAGTTTATTTTTACTGCCAACGCGACCACTGCAATAAATCAGGCCTTATTTGGGCTATTGCAAAGTGGTGATCGGGTTGTCACCACAATGGTTGAGCATAATGCGGTGGCTCGCCCATTGCGGGAGTTGGAGAGGCGGGGTGTCGAGGTCGTCAAAGTTCCGGTAGATAGTGTAACCGGGATCGTCAATAAATCAGATTTGCAAAGTGCCTGTCTGCATCAAACAACACGACTATTAATTGTGAATCACTGCTCTAATGTTATTGGGACTATTCAACCGATTGATGGTTTGGGCCATTGGTGTCATGAACATGATATCCTGTTTATGGTTGACGGTGCCCAAAGTGCCGGACACCTGCCGATAGATTTTCAGCGTTTGGCTATTGATCTGTTTGCCTCTTCGGGGCATAAGGGACTGCTGGGGCCGCAGGGGACCGGATTTCTTTATCTTAAAGAGGGGGTAGAGCTGACCCCACTTATCTACGGTGGTACCGGAACGAATTCTCGATCTGATCTGCAACCTGAACATTTGCCAGAACGACTGGAATCTGGAACCCTTAATCTTCCAGGATTGGCTGGATTACATGCAGCGTTGCAGTTTTTACAACAAACCGGGATTGAGCAGATTCACCTTAGGGAAACTCAGTTGACAGAAAAAATACTGGAAGGTTTGCAAAAGATTGAAAGGGTTAAGATTTATGGTTCTGATAATGTTATGCTGCGTCTCGGAGTCATTTCATTCAATCTGGAAGAGTACGATCCGGCTGAAGCTGCATTTATCCTCGATCAGGAAGCAAAGATTGCGGTACGGGTTGGCTTGCATTGTGCCCCCGATGCACACCGGACTATTGAAACCTATCCAACTGGCACCATACGGATTAGCCCGGGATATTTTAATACAGAAACAGAAATAGAGTGTTTTCTTCGGACCCTGCAAAAGATCAGTGATGGTAAACGGAATAGTTGAATAATTGTATCTGTAAGCTATTGATAAGGATGAGCCGCTGATGAAAAATTATATACTCGATACCAACGTCCTGTTACACGATCCACAGGCACTTTTCAAATTTGCTGATAATACCGTGATACTGCCCTTGACGGTGATTGAGGAGATTGATCGATTTAAAAAAGATCAGAGTGAAACTGGACGAAATGCCCGGCAAGTTTCGCGAATGATTGATGGGTTTCGAGCCAAGGCGAAATTGGTTGATGGGGTTCCTCTGGAAAACGGTGGGCTTCTTAAAGTTGCTTTTTATAAGCAGGAATTTCTTCATAAATTACCCCCGGAACTTCGCTCTGATAGTGGTGATAACCGGATCCTGGCGGTCGCATGGGATCTCCAGGAAAATCTACCTCAAGGAACAGTATTTTTTGTTACCAAGGATATTAATCTGCGGATCAAGGCTGATACGATCGGTATGCACGCCGTTGATTATCAGAATGACAAAGTTCCGATTGAAGATCTTTATACCGGGACCGGTGAAGTTTTACTCGCCAAAGATAAAATTGATCAGTTCTACACTCAGGGTTCGCTGGAGATAGAAGGTGATTTTTTTGCCAATCAGGGTTTAACTCTGGTTGATGAGACCAATCCCTCTCATTCAGCTTTGGGTCGTTATAATGCAATAACGAAAGAAGTTGTCGGTCTGATCAAAGTTCCAAAAGAGGGGATTTGGGGGATTCATCCGCGTAACCGTGAGCAACAGTTTGCTTTTGATCTGTTGTTAAACGACGAGATCCAGTTGGTTTCGCTGGTTGGTAAAGCCGGGACCGGCAAGACTCTGCTGGCAATTGCCGCAGGTTTGGTTAAGACTGCAGATGAAAGTGCCTACAATCGGCTTCTTGTTTCCCGTCCAGTTTATCCAATGGGGCGTGATTTAGGTTTTTTACCGGGGGATATCGAAGATAAGTTAGCACCCTGGATGCAGCCGATTTTTGATAATGTTGAGTTGCTCCTATCATCCTTTGATGAGGGGGGGAATCGGAAGCGGGGGTACCGGGAGTTGATTGATCTTGGTCTTATGGAAATAGAGCCGTTGACCTATATTCGTGGTCGATCAATTCCGAAGCAATATATGATTGTTGATGAAGCGCAGAATCTGACCCCCCATGAAATTAAAACAATTATTACCCGCGCAGGGGAGGGGACAAAAATTGTTCTGACCGGTGATCCCTACCAGATTGATAACCCCTATGTTGATTCAGCGAGTAATGGTTTGTCCTTTTCTGTTGAACGACTAAAGGATCAGGAAATAACTGCTCACACCACCTTGACAAAAGGGGAGCGTTCTCCGTTGGCCGAGTTGGCGGCTAATCTTCTTTGACGGCGTTGTAAAAAAGATCTGCCCTCCTGTGTCGCAGCAGTTTTTCATGACTTTGACATACCTATGTATGCATTCACCCCTGAAAAACTACTCCGCCTTGACGGACGAAATTTTTGCTGAGCTATTAGTTTTTTAAATTAGTTTGAAGAATCTCCTCTTTAACTTGATGTGTGAAGTATTATGTTGTTACTTGCCTTAGAAAGTTCCTGTGATGAAACCGCTGCGGCCGTTGTTCGTGATGGTCGTCAGATACTGTCAAACCTGATCTCATCTCAAGTGGATTTGCATGCCGTCTATGGTGGTGTTGTACCGGAACTGGCGTCCCGACGCCATCTTGAAGTGATCAATCCATTGGTTGAAGAGGCACTGAGTACCGCTGGAATTAAACAAGAAGACCTGGAAGGGATTGTGGTGACACGTGGCCCAGGTCTGGTTGGCGCTTTGCTGGTTGGGGTCTCTTTTGCCAAAGCGTATGCTTATGCGCTACAGCTTCCACTTATTGGTGTTCACCATATTGAAGGGCATATTCTGGCAATTCAGTTAGAAACGGAGGTTGAATATCCATTTCTGGCGGTTGCGGTTTCCGGTGGACACACCCATCTGTATCGGGTTGATGGCATTGGTCGTTATCAGTTGTTGGGACGGACCGTTGATGATGCGGCAGGAGAAGCTTTCGACAAAGTTGCTAAGATGTTAGGGCTTGGCTATCCGGGTGGGCCGATTGTTGATAAGTTGGCGGTTTCAAGTGATGCTGGCGGGATTGTTTTTCCTCGACCCATGTTGAAAAAAGATAACTTGAATTTTAGTTTTTCCGGGATGAAGACCTCGGTTCTCAACTATTTACAACGACTTGACTCACCACCTGATAAAAAGCTGATTGGTCAGATTTGTTGTGCTTTTCAGACGGCAGTCGTGGATGTTATTACCCAGAAAGCTCTCCGTGCTGCGGATGCCGAAGGTTTGTGCCGAATTGTGGTTGCCGGTGGTGTTGCTTGCAATTCAGGTTTGCGGGACAAGTTTTCTCAGCTAGCGGTTGCAAACGGGATCACCGTTTATTTTCCGACCCCGCTGCTGTGTGCTGATAATGCGGCTATGTTAGCGGTCGCAGGGGATGCCTATTTGTCTCAAGGTCTTGTTTCAGATATTGATCTGAATGCTGTTTCCAACTGGCCGTTGGAACGGCTTAACTGTAATTAACTAGAGTATTGATTTATGTGGCGGCGCTGGGGTTTTTTCCGACAATTCAAGTTGAATGTGATCCGTCTGGCGCGTCTTCGTTCCGAGCCGGATGCTATCGGGCGCGGCCTTGCTCTTGGTCTGTTTATCGGTTTTACCCCCACCTTTGGTTTTCAAATTATATTGGCAATTCTGTTCGCCTTTTTATTGCGGCAGAATAAAATTGCCACCTTTATCGGTGTCTGGGTGACTAATCCGGTGACTGCACCATTAATCTACGGCCTGGAATATAGTCTTGGTCGATTGCTGCTGGGGATGCCCCCGCTTGCCGCTGATCATCCGGGGTTTCATCTGAACTGGGCGTTGGGGGCAGATATTATCTGTCCACTGTTACTTGGAAGCCTGGTTCTCGGGATTCCCGCTGCAATTATTGGTTATTCGTTGGCGGTCAGGCTGGTTCCCAGCTTGAAACGATGCAAAATTACTCGATGGCCGCGCAGAACTGATCTTTAGTTGATAGTA
>CAZGKZ010000035.1:0-8667 GCA_964526315.1 uncultured Geobacteraceae bacterium | reverse complement strand
CACCAACAGCTAAACCATTGACCGCAACGGGAATCTGATCAAAACTGATATCAATCTGGTTCGGATCAACATCGATACCAGAATAACCAACTGCCGCAATAATACGACCCCAGTTAGCATCCTCCCCAAAAAATGCCGTTTTTACCAAGGATGATGTTGCGACAGAACAGGCTGCGATACGGGCTGATTCTTCATTTTCAGCACCGACAACCCGGATTTCAACCAGTTTGGTTGCACCCTCCCCATCACGGACTATCATCTTTGCCAGATCAAGGAGAACCCGCTCCAGATGCCGACTGAATATTTCGGCCTCAGCAGTATTTGGCCTGATCATTGTGGACTTTGCGGCACCATTAGCCAATAAAAGAACCATATCATTAGTCGATGTATCGCCATCCACAGTGATCGAATTGAAACTTTTCAAAACTGCAGACTGCAATGCCATTTGGAGTAATTCTGGGGCAACGTGTGCATCAGTGAGGACAAAACCCAGCATCGTTGCCATATTGGGATGGATCATCCCGGCCCCTTTTGCAAGGCCGAGTATTTTATAGTTTTGTTGTCCCAATTCCTTTGCGGTAGCAATCTTTGAAAAAGCGTCGGTGGTCATCATTGCTTCGGCAACAGTCACAGCATGAGCAGCAGACAAACCGGTCACTAACTCTGGGATTCCGGCACGAAAAGGTTCCAGAGGGAGGGGTTCACCAATGACTCCAGTTGAAGCAACAGCAATTAAGTCACCTGCTATCTGTAACTGTTCGGATAATAATTGGAGGGTCGTTTCAGCAGTCTGCAACCCGGCAGCGCCGGTACAAGCATTTGCGTTACCGCTATTGACCAAAATCGCCTGACACTTTCCCCCGGCAATTCTTGGTTTCGTCAACAACAGTGGGGCAGCAATCACTTTGTTTAGCGTAAAAACACCAGCACAGTTTGCAGGAAGATCAGAAGTAATCAGTCCCAGATCCAGTTTCCCCGATTTTTTAATTCCACTTGCTATTCCCGAAAAACGGAAACCAGCGGGAATATTATCACTCTTCATATTCACCCTGTAAGGTATTGTATGTTTGTTCCGTTGGCAGCATCAGACCAAAGCAGGTTCCCTCTTCGGCAAGTTCTTCGAGAAAGATATCGCCCTTCATCCGATCGACAACAACTTTAACCAGTGCCAGCCCAATCCCGACCCCATGAGGTTTTTCTGTATCAATATCCCCAAGTTGGGTATAAGAATCAAAAATTGTTTCATGGGCTCTAGGGGGAACAGCTTGGCCCTGGTTGAAAATTTGCAAATAAATATAGTCCAACCCCTCAAAGACTTTCACTTTCGCTCTGATACGGACCAGACCACCATCACGATTAAACTTGACGGCGTTATCAATCAGAGAATTAAAAGCCATCCCAAATTTTTCCTGATCGCCATAAATCTCGGGTAAATCATCCTGGATATCAATCTCTGTCAGCAGATTTTGCTCAGCCATTTTTGATTGATAGTACTGAAAAGAATCCGCAATAGACCAAGGAACACCGAAAGATTTCCACCGCCAAACCTCACGTTCTGATTCAATGGAAAACAACCGCAGCATCCCGGTGATCAATTTTTCAAGGCGCTTCCCCTCTTCATGGATCTGCACCAGATTATCCTTGATTTCTTCTTCAGATAATTTATTAAAAAAGGTGAGGGAGAGATCGATAAAGCCCATAATTGACGTTAAAGGGGTTTTAAGTTCATGGGAGAGATTGCATACCAGTCGAGTTCTGGCCCTATTGACTCGCACCAGTTCCTCATTTGTATGTTCTAGAGCTAGGGTTTGCTGGCGCAGGCTATTGATCAGTTTAAAGTTTTCCATCGCCAGAGAAACTTGGTTGGCAATGGCCACCAGTAAATTTTGATCCTCCAGATCAAAGGGATATCCAGAGGTTTTATTATTGATATTTATAACTCCGACCATTTTATCACGTACATAAATTGGTACCGAAAGTAAAGACTGATTTTTGTAACGCTGTCCACCGTCTAAACTTTTAAAGCGGCTATCCTGATCAATATTGGGGACCAGAACCGGTTCTCCCGTGGCCAGAACATGCCCGGAAATTCCAACTCCCGCAGCAACTCGAACAGAACGGGCAATGTTTTTTGATAACCCATGAGCGGAGGCGATGTGGAGTAAACCATCATCTTTCAACAACATGAGTGAAGCAACCTCAACCCCGGTAGAACGAACAATTGAATCAAGGATTTGATCGAACAACTCTTGTAAATCATTCCCGGCATTAGCGGTTTCACCAACTTCTTTGATCAAGATCAGATCAGCCATCCGCCGCTGTGCATCAAGACGAGCTTGATTCTGATGTTTGGCATAAAAATAGGCACCGATCCCCTGCCGGGCGACCTGCAAAACCTCCTCTTGAGAGAATGGTTTAACCAGATAATCGAGAGCACGTTCGCGTAAAACTTGACGGGCAACATCAAAATTCTGTTGCCCGGAAATCATAATGACCTGAATTTCAGGAGTGTGCTGCTTAATCATTTGCAGCACATTCACACCATTAATATCAGGGAGCGAAACATCACAAAAAACGACAGCAATATTTTCCTGATCCAGGATTGTGGTCACCCCCAACCCGGATCCTGAACGAAGCACTGGGCAATTGAGATCTTCCAGCATGTCTTCCATCAGATCCAGAATCAGTGGTGCATCATCAATTAATAGAATTGCCGGGCTATCTTGTGGTTGTCCTGTCATCAGTTATCCAACTCTATTTTCCACAACACTTCTTATATTTCTTTCCACTTCCACAGGGGCAGGGATCATTCCGGCCAACCTTATCCTCATCCCGAACCGTCGGCTTATTAACCGGAGTTTCCTCATCGGTTCGGTTCATCGATATTTTCTGGCGCCGCTGTTTGGCTTCCATTTGTTCTACATCTTCTTCTCGCGCCAACTGAATCCGGAAGATTTTCTGCAGAACTTCTTCTCGCACTCGCGCCATCATCTCCATAAATAGCGCATAAGCTTCTCGTTTATACTCTTCTTTGGGATTTTTTTGCCCGTAACCACGCAGACCGATCCCCTCTTTAAGGTGATCAACTGAAAGGAGATGATCTTTCCATTGTGAATCGATGGTCTGCAACAACAGGATGCGCATCAGATGGGCCATGATCGGGGGAGTAAACTCCTCTTCCTTCTCCGACAAACGCTGATTTGCCTGATTTTTCAATAGATCTTCCAATTCCTCATGTTTAATGTTGGAAGAATCTATCGAATTCAGATCGGGGAGAAAATTGAACTGATTGAAAAAATCTTCAGCCAGACGATCCCAATCCCAATTGGCAGATGGGGTTTTATCGGGGCAGAACGAGCCAACCATGTCAGCAACGGTATCAGCAATAATCCCCTGAAAGGTTTCCTGAAGCTGTTCTCCGGCTAAAACTTCACGGCGTTGAGTATAAATAACATCACGCTGCCGATTCATAACATCGTCATACTCGATAAGATGTTTACGAATATCGAAGTTATGCGCCTCAACTTTTTTCTGCGCATTTTCAATCGCCCGACTGATCATCCCGTGTTCGATCGGTTCGCCATCCGGGATCTTCATTTTATCCATAATATAGGCAACCTTCTGCGAACCAAAGATACGCAGCAGATCATCTTCCAGACTGAGATAAAAATGACTTTTACCGGGATCTCCCTGTCGCCCGGAACGACCACGCAACTGATTGTCGATCCGCCGCGATTCATGCCGTTCCGTCCCTAAAATATAGAGTCCCCCGGCATCCAGAACGTCCTGACGTTCTCTTTTACAACGCTCTTCATATTCGGGGAAAAGTTCTTGAAAACGGGCTTCAGGATCCTCGGCGTTGACCGCGTCTGCCCGGGCCATCATCTCCGGATTACCGCCGAGAACAATGTCAGTTCCCCGACCCGCCATATTGGTTGCAATTGTGACCGACCCCTTACTCCCGGCCTGAGCTACAATATAGGCCTCACGCTCATGTTGTTTTGCGTTGAGAACATTATGCGGCACACCCCGTTTTTTCAATAAAGCTGACAGAACTTCTGATTTATCAATCGTGATTGTTCCGACCAGAACCGGTTGTCCATTCTTATGGCACTCAATAATATCTTCAACGACGGCCAGAAATTTTTCTTTTTCGGTTTTATAGATGACATCGGCCATATCATCCCGCTGCATCGGTCGGTTTGTCGGGATAACAACGGTATCCAGGTTGTAGATTTCATTGAACTCAGCAGCCTCGGTCTCGGCAGTACCAGTCATTCCTGCGAGTTTTTCATACATCCGGAAATAGTTCTGGAAAGTAATTGTCGCAAGAGTTTGATTTTCACTGGCAATTTTCACCCGCTCTTTCGCCTCAATGGCCTGGTGCAAACCATCACTCCAACGTCTTCCCGGCATCAGACGACCGGTAAACTCATCGACAATCTGAACCTCACCATCCTGAACCACATAGTCAACATCCCGCTGAAACAGAGCATGAGCCTTGAGAGCCTGGTTGACATGGTGCAACAGCTCAATATTTTTTGATTCATACAGATTATCGACATGGAGTAGCTGCTCAACCCTGGTCACCCCCTCTTCGGTCAAGGCTGCAGATTTAGCTTTTTCATCAACAGTGTACTCTCCGGTAAAACGCTTTACTGCTTGACCAATTTTGCCATCCCGCTCTTCGATCATTTCACCTTTTTTTAATCGGGGGATAATCTGGTCTACGGTATAATAGAGTTCACTGGAATCTTCACTGGCCCCGGAGATAATCAGCGGAGTTCTCGCCTCATCAATGAGAATTGAGTCAACTTCATCAACAATCGCATAGTGCAGATCACGCTGGACATAATCATCCAGATCAAACTTCATGTTGTCCCGCAGGTAATCGAAGCCGAACTCATTATTGGTTCCGTACGTAATATCAGCAGCATAGGCAGCCTTACGTTGCCCATCAGTTAATCCGTGAACAACACAATCAACGGTCAAGCCCAGAAACGTATATAGTTGCCCCATCCAGTTGGCATCACGTTTTGCCAAGTAATCATTGACGGTAACAACGTGGACACCTTTTCCGGTTAAAGCATTGAGATAGATCGGCAGCGTCGCCATCAGGGTTTTCCCCTCACCGGTCTTCATCTCGGCAATTTTACCCTCATTGAGAACCAGTCCGCCAATCAACTGAACATCGAAAGGGCGCAAACCAAGTACTCGAACGCTCGCCTCTCTCACCACTGAAAAAGCTTCGGGAAGCAATTGATCCAGGGTTTCTCCAGAATCTAAACGTTGTCTAAAATCAGATGTTTTCGCTTTTAATTCATCATCACTCAATGCTGAGAACTCAGCTTCAAGAGAATTTATCTGCTCAACTAAGGGCGCTAACTTTTTCAGGTCTCGATCGTTTTTACTGCCAATAATTTTTTTTACCAATTTACTTATCATTGCTGAATTATACTCCAGAAAACCCTATTAAAATTTATTACAAGGGTAAATTAAAAAAAGAAATAGAGAAAAGTCGCATATACAATATCCGACAGTGGTCGGCATAGTAGCACAGGAAAAGAACCACTCACAAGCATTTATGAAGTGACAAAACGTTGCAATTATCGGAAGTTGTAGATGAACCAGATAGGAAAATCTGTATGGTTTCTCACCCCACGCAGAGGAAGTCAAAATGGGGAAATTAAAACTCTAGAGGGTTTTTCTCGGATCGATGGGAACTCCGTTTAAACGAAGTTCATAATGCAAGTGTGATCCTGTCGAACGACCGGTATTACCTACCTTGGCGATAATATCGCCGCGCTTGATTTGCTGTCCGGGCTTAACTAAAATTTTTGAATTGTGGCCAAAAATAGTACGATAACCATAGCCATGATCAATTGTCACCATTTTACCATAACCAGAAGAATAACTGATTCGGGCGACAATCCCATCGGCTGTAGCGACAACCGGTGTCCCGGTATTTGCGGCGATATCCAGACCTTCGTGCATCACCCGTCGACCGGTAAAAGGAGATTTACGCATCCCGAAATAGGAAGTCAACCAACCTTTTGTTGGCCAACCTTTTGGAGTCGCATGACTGAGTGAGACTTGGTCATTAAGAAGATTCCGGACATCTTCCTGACTCTGTCGGCGAAGCTCGATATCAACCTGCAGCTGGTTAATCTGACGTTGTATTTCATCAAGGGTATCCACAGACTCGGTTTCGGGGAGTCCGCCGATAGCAATGGGGATTCCCTGTGGAACATTGTCCAAATTTGCCAACTGCCGCACTCGTGCTTCGGTTTCTTCCAGAGAGGCCAGCTGCCGATGTATCTCATCCAGATCAATAACCAGATGCTGTATAGTCTGGTGTTGCTGGCTCGTTGAAAGTCTAAGCCGCTGCAGCTCTTCACGATCTATTGTATCAGTAAAATAGCTGTACGAAAAAAATGCCAGCAGTCCGATAACCATAAAGAAACAGCCACATAGAAGCTTAATTGTTCCACTTTGGAAACGAAGCCGGCGCACGTTACCGTCTCCTTCCGGGAGAACTATGACTGAAAAACGACTGCCCAAAATAACCCCAAAATGATGGTGTTGGATAAAGATCTGTGGCACTGTTTGCACAACTCGCCTGAAATCCAATTTCAAGCCTATCCTGCACGCACAGATATAAATTATTATTTACTAATAACATAGCTTCAAAACTATTCCAACAAATTAATTGCTAACGCCAACTCATCACAATCTGGAAACTTGACACAATGAATACAATCTTTCCAAATTTTTTGCGGTAATTCAGATTTTTCTATATCAAAAAAACCCAGCGACTTAAAAAATTCTGGCTGATAAGTCAACGCAAACACTCTTTTCAACCCGAGCTGGGTTGCTTCTTGAAGGCACATCTCAACAAGCTTACGCCCAATCCCCTTGCCTTGCTGCCCGCTGACAACAGCCAAAGATCTAACTTCGGCCAAATCTTCCCAGCAGATCGCCAATGCTCCGATACCAAGAACCTCACCGTTCTCCTCATAAACATAAAAATCACGGATAGAATCGTAGATATTAGCGAGAGAACGTCCCAACAATTGACCGTCCTGAGCGTAATCAACTAACAGTTTATGGATTTTCCGAGCATCCGATATATGTGCATGGCGAATCATACTATCTCCGTATCGATCCATTTGGACTTCATTAGTTTGCCACAACTGCCCTGGAACTTTCAATTAATTCCTGAGCATGAACCAGGGTTTTCTCTCCGACATGAGAGCCACCAAGCATCCTTGCCATTTCGGTAATTCTGTTTTCAGAATTCAACAAATTTAGTTTGGTGACTGTCCGCCCACGATCTGTTTCTTTTACAACCAGATAATGTCGATCAGCAAATGCAGCGACCTGTGGTAAATGGGTCACACAAAGAACCTGCAGAGTCGCCCCCAGACGACTGATTTTTTCGCCAACAGCTGTTGCTGCTCCCCCGCCAATCCCGGCATCAACTTCGTCAAAAATCAAGGTTTCCACTCCATCCCCGGTAGGAACACTGCGTTTCAGAGCTAGCATGATGCGTGACAACTCCCCCCCTGAAGCAATTTTAGCCAACGGCTGCGGTTCTTCGCCCGGGTTGGCAGACAGAAAAAACTCCCCACTTTCTAACCCATCAACAGATGGTTCTACTAAAGGGGCAAACTGAATAGCAAAATCGGCATTTCCCATTGCCAACTCTGCAAGCTCTTGTTTCACGACATCTGCAAGTTTGATTGCCCCTTTTTCGCGTTGCTTGCTCAAGCGTTTTCCCGAATCAAGAAGCAGTTCATATTGCCTCTTTATCTGTCCCTGCAGCTCTTCCCGCCGACCTTCAATATGGTTGAGGTCATTGTGTTCAGCCGTAATCCGCTCCAGATAATCTATCAATTCAGCAATAGTCGGAGCGTATTTCCCCTTCAGGTTGGCAAGCAAAGCAAGTCGATCCTCAACCTGCTGCTGTCGTTGCGGCTCAAAATCGAGATTATCGGCATAACCACGTAACTCTGTCGCAACATCTTCCAGACCATAAAGGTAGCCCTGAAGTGATTTAGCCAAAGAACCCAGATGCGGGTCTATCGCCTGCAGAGACTCAAGCTGTGTTGCAACAGTGGAAACTTTTTCACAAACAGCATTCTCACCGGCATAGAGAGTTTCATAACCACCCGTTGTTACAGCGGTCAATTTTTCAGCATGCTGCAGAATGGAACGCTCTCTTTCCAACTCCTCATCTTCACCAGAAATTAAATTTGCGTTGGATATTTCCTGCTGCTGAAAGGCAAGCATGTCTAAACGTTGCTGACGTTCTCGTTCCGCCAGACTCAATTGACTCAACTCTTTCAGTAACTGCTGATAAGTTGAAAATTCCGCCCGGTAATCGGCCAGTAGATCCCCTGTCTCAGCAAAACTATCCAACAGTTTCAGATGGGTTTCAGTTCGTTGCAGGTTTTGATGTTCATGTTGCCCATAAATATTGACCAGTCCACTGGTCAGTTCACGCAATTGAGTCAATGGCACCGGTGAGCCATTGATAAAAACCCGATTTTTACCCGAACGGGCAACGATTCTCCGAACCAGCAACTCACCATCGCTGTCCAATCCGGCGGCAATAAGTTTTTTTCCCAACAGATGATCTTTATTGAGGTCAAAAACTGCCTCAAC
>CAZGKZ010000034.1:0-8784 GCA_964526315.1 uncultured Geobacteraceae bacterium | reverse complement strand
AAATTATTCACTTAATAACCTCAATAGAAATATTGTCATTGGTATAAATACAGATGTCGGCCGCAATTCGCAGCGCCTGATCGACAATCTTTTCTGCATCCAAATCAGAATGGGCTACCAACGCCCGGGCTGCAGCCAGAGCAAAGCTTCCGCCAGAACCAATTGCCGCAACCCCGTCATCGGGTTCAATAACATCACCAGCACCGGAAATAACCAGGGTGACTTCCTCATCGGCAACAATCAGTAACGCTTCCAGCCGGCGGAGAACTTTATCGGTGCGCCAGTCTTTAGCCAGAGCAACCGCCGCGCGAGAAAGATTACCGCGATATTCCTGCAGTTTCGCTTCAAATTTCTCAAACAGAGTAAAAGCATCAGCAGTACTTCCGGCAAAACCGGCAAGAACCTGATCCTGATAGAGACGGCGTATTTTTCTGGCACCATGTTTCATCACTGTATTACCCAAACTGACCTGCCCATCACCAGCCAGAGCAACTTGCGAGCCGTGTCGTACACAGCAGATTGTCGTCCCTTTAAACATAGATAGCTCCAAAATAATCGGATCGTTGATAAACAATGTTAGATAGCATAAAAAGTGACTGGAAACAAAGGATTTAACGCGATCAGGGGTGAGTAAAGTAACCGGATACTCGGGAATTTTTAATCGGGCAGAGGAAATTGAATCGTCACCAGAGTTCCCTGTTCAAGCTGGCTCTCAATCAACAGTTGCCCCCCCATACTGGAGATAAAATCGCGGGCATAGTGGAGCCCGAGACCGAAGCCCCGAACCTGTCCCGTTTGTTCAGGATCAATCTGATAAAATTTATTAAATATTTTAGTTAGTTCAGATGCTGAAATACCAATTCCGGTATCACTAATCAGCAATTTAAGTTGGTCATCTTCCAGCTTTATTTCAAGAGTGACAATGCCACCTTCCGGGGTAAACTTGATGGCATTATCAAGAATGGCACGAACAGCAAAACCAATCCGCTGCTGATTCAGCATCAATAGAACAATCGGCTGTTGGGGTTTAATAATCTCTTCCAAACTGATTTTCCGGTTAAGCGCTGCAGTCTGCAAAGAAAAAATAAGCTCCTCAGCAAAATCGCACAGGTTAACCGGCTCAAGAGTTATCTCCTCCTCATGCAGAGTTGCATCACTAAAATAGAGTAAATCCTGAATCAGTTGCTCCAGGTGGGCTGTTTCAGCCTGAACCATAGCAACCATCTGTTTAAAATTATCATCATTCGGGCTTTCAACTCCCTCGGCGATATTCTGAATAAACAAAGAAATTGCCGTTGCCGGCGTTTTCAGCTTATGAGAAATCAGCCCGAGAAAGTCATTTTTCAGCTGGTCTGTCCGTTTCAAATCGGCCAGTTCTAGACGGAGTTTCTGCTTCTCAAAAACTTTTTCAACCGTTGTACTGAGTTGCAGAACACTGATTGGTTTATTGATAAAGTCATCTGCCCCCGCCTTGAGAGCCTTGAGGATGAGATTTGTATCTGAGTAGCCAGTCATTAAGATGACCGCCTGATCAGGGTGTTGTTCTTTTACTTTTTGTAATAGCTCCAAACCGTCCAGATTCGGCATTTTAACGTCACTTAAAACCAGATCAACCTCTTCCATTTCCAGAATTCGGAGGGCCTCAAGACCATCCTCTGCCTGTAATACATGATACTCATCCAAAACCTCACTGCAGAGATTACGGAGAATCGGTTCATCATCTACACAGAGAATGGTTTTAGTATGGTACTGATCTGATCCAGTAAGTGACATATCTGTTCAATACTTCCATTTATCGGATTCAAAATAACTGGTTTCACTCCAAGATTAAGGATAACCTGAAGCACAAAAATGTCCAGCCGTGGCCCTATATATAAGTAAGTCCCCCCAGTAAAATTTCTATTTCAGGAGTTCCCTCAACTGTTCAGGTGCCACTTGCAGCAACTCTTCAATTTTATCGGTTGCCGATCCCCCTGCCTGAGCCAGTTCGGGACGACCACCACCACGACCGCCGACAATTTCAGCGAGGGGTTTAATCAGGTTACCAGCTTTAACCCGGTCGGTCAGATCTTTGGTGACAGCCACCAGTAGAGAGACCTTATTGTCAGCATCGGCAACCAGAACCAGCACCCCGGAACCGAGCTTGTCGCGGAGTTGATCAGAAAACTCCCGCAATCTTTTACCATCAGTACCGGGGATTTTCACAGCAAGAAGTTTGATATCTTCGACCAATTGTACCTGATCGATCAGCTCACCGCTACGATCAGCATTGGCTTTTGCCTGCAGCTGTTGTAACTCTTTTTCGGTCTCTTTCTGTTGCTCAAGCATTTTCTGCAACCGTTGTTCCAGCTTCTGCGGATCACTTTTTACCAAATCTGCCAACCGTTGCAGAGCCTGCTGCTGCTGCTGAACCAGATTCAAAGCCGCAGCTCCGGTCACTGCTTCAATCCGACGCACCCCAGCGGCGATTCCCCCCTCACTTAAAATACGGAACAGTCCAATATCCCCGGCAGCATTGGCGTGGGTTCCACCACACAGCTCCATACTGTAGTCACCAATATTGACCACCCGGACGACATCTCCATATTTTTCCCCGAACAGCGCCATGGCTCCAGCGTCCCGGGCAGCATCGGCACTCATTTCCCGATTTTCAACCTGAGCGTTGTGACGAATCTGCTGATTGACCTCATTTTCAATCTCTCTTAATTCTGCAGCCGAAACGGGGGAGAAATGGGTGAAGTCAAAACGGAGCCGTTCCGGAGTAACCAGAGAACCTGCCTGTTTGATATGATTGCCCAGCAATTTTTGTAGTGCTGCCTGCAGTAGATGGGTCGCAGTATGATTGAGGACAATCTGCTGCCGTCGTTCGACATCAACCTTGATTGTTGCCTGAACACCTACTTTGATCGCCCCGGTGACAACTTCACAAACATGGACATAGAGGGAGGGAAGTGGTCTCTTGGTATCGATAATCCGGAGAGTAGATTCCGGTGTTGTGATAGTTCCAGTATCACCAACCTGCCCCCCCGACTCACCGTAACAGGGGGTCACCGAGGTGATCACTTCAACGGTTTCGCCGCAGCTTGATTCTTTGACCAGTTCCCCCTGACGGAGCAGTGCCAGAACTTCACCAAAGTCCTCCTGCTTAGTATAGCCACTGAATTCGGAGTGGATTCCCTGCTCAACCAACTGCTTATAGATACCTGAAACTGCCTCTTCTCCAGAGCCTTTCCAATGCTTTCTCGCCTTTGCCCGCTGTTCTTCCATGCAGATTTCAAATCCAGCCTCATCGAGACTGTAGCCATCTTTTTCGACAATATCAGCAGTCAGATCGACAGGAAATCCATAAGTATCATAGAGCTTGAAAACTGTTTCACCGGGGATGATGGTTTCTTTGGCTGCCTCCAACCGGGCAATCTCGTCTTGAAGAATCCGCAAGCCATTCCCCAAGGTCTGAATGAAACGTTCTTCCTCATTTTCGACAACCTTGGTGACAAAATCGATCCGTTTTGCCTCTTCAGGATAAGCTTCTGCCATAGATTCGAGAACAAATACTGCAGTTTTAAACAAAATTGGGTCTTCAAAACCGAGCATTTTGGCATGGCGCATCGCCCGGCGCATAATCCGGCGCAATACATACCCCCGCCCTTCATTGGAAGGGAGAACACCATCGGCGATCAGGAAAGCCGTAGCACGACTATGATCAGCCATCACCCGCATCGAAACATCATTTTCTTCATTGTCGCCATAGGTTTTCCCGGAGAGTTTTTCAATGTGGGAAATAATAATGCGGAACAGATCTGTGTCATAATTTGACTGCACACCCTGCATCACCGTAGCAAGGCGTTCCAACCCCATCCCGGTATCGACAGCTGGCTTTGGCAGTGGAACTAATGTGCCGTCAGGCTGCCGATCATACTGCATAAACACGTTGTTCCAGATTTCCATGTAACGATCACAGTCACAGCCAACCGTACAGGTGGGTGAATCACAACCGATTTCCGGTCCATTGTCATAAAAGATTTCCGAACAAGGACCACAAGGGCCAGTATCACCCATCGACCAGAAATTATCCTCTTCAAAACGGAAAATCCGCTCTCTAGGAACCCCTTCCTGATGGTACCAGATATTTGCCGCTTCATCGTCGTCGGTATAAACTGAAACATAGAGGCGATCTTTATCCAGCCCCATATCAACCGTCAGAAATTCCCAGGCGTAGGCAATCGCCTCTTTTTTGAAATAATCGCCAAAAGAAAAATTACCGAGCATTTCAAAAAAAGTGTGATGCCGAGCAGTGCGCCCGACATTTTCCAGATCGTTATGCTTCCCCCCGGCCCTGACACATTTCTGCGAAGTTGTCGCCCGGAGATAATCGCGTTTTTCATCGCCAAGAAAACAGTCCTTAAACTGGTTCATCCCCGCATTGGTAAACAGCAGGGTGGGGTCATTATGGGGAACCAGAGAGGAGGAAGCGACAATCGTATGACCACGATCTGCAAAATATTTGAGGAATTGGGCACGAATTTCATTTCCGGTTATCATTTTAATGCAGCCTTTCAAAATTTATATTCAGATAAAAATATGAAGCTGGAATAATAGTCGAAGTAGTTGGTTTTGAAAAGAAGTTTTAACTAGCAGCCGGACAGACTGCTAAAATAAGAGAATTACTTCGGTTCTTCCTTAAGAATAGCGAATATCTGCCCAAGCGAGAATCCCCGCCGCTGAAAAAAACCGACAACCCGGCGTTTCTCACGATTGTCTGCAGTCAAATAATCAAAGTTTGAAAAACGCCGTGATAATTGATCGCGGAGGATCTGATCGGTGGGAAACTCACCTTCAGCACTCTCCATGGCTTGCTGAACAATATTGTCATCAATTCCCCGGCGGCGGAGGTCAAGCTTGATTTTAGGACCAACCCCTCGACCGGTACGCATAAAGCTTCTGGCTCGCTCTGTCGCATAACGATTATCATTCAGGTAGTTATACTCCCGACATTTTTCGACAGCAGACTCGATGGCAGAATGAGAAAAACCGAATTGCTCCAATTTCTGGCGCAGTTCGGTTTCACTCCGGTCACGCCGGGAAAGCACCCTCAGGGCTGCAGAAAATGCTTTTTTGTCCTGACTGGACTTGCTAGAATCGTTCGATTTCGATCTGTCCATCGGCATCGAGTCCTTCATTTTCATCGACCTGTCTTTCCTCTTCTTTACCCCGTTCAAAATCACCCCAAGAACCATCTGAGGTAGAATCAATCCCGGAAAATTTGAGTTTAAAATCATCAGGGTTGGAACTCTGGCGGAGAGCTTCATCATAACTGATAACTTTTCTCTTCACCAAATCCATCAGAGCTTGATCAAAGGTTTGCATACCATAAGTCGTATAGCCTTTTGCGATAGTATCTCGTAGCTGAACCGTTTTATCCTCATCATCAATCAATTCTCGAACCCGACCCGTTGATATCATCACCTCAACCGCAGCCACTCGGCCGGTCCCTTCAATCCGGGGGATCAAGCGTTGCGAAATCACCCCCCTTAGAACATTAGAAAGCTGCAAACGGACATGACGTTGCTGGTGTGGCGGAAACAGAGAAACAATCCGCGCTATCGTTTCCGGAGCATCAATTGTATGCAATGTTGAGAGGACCAAGTGTCCTGTTTCAGCAGCAGCTAGAGCGGTCTCAGCCGTTTCCAGATCACGCATCTCACCAACCAGAATCACATCAGGATCCTGGCGCAAGGCACTTTTTAATGCTGGAGCAAAGCCGGTCGTATCAAAACCAACTTCACGCTGGTTGATAATACACTTGCGATCTCGATGCAAATATTCAATCGGGTCTTCAATAGTGACAACGTGGGCAGTACGCTTGCTATTGATATGGTCAACCATTGCCGCCAAGGTCGTTGATTTTCCTGACCCGGTCGCCCCGGTCACCAATACAAGTCCGCGTTGTTCCTCAGCAATTTTTTTCAGCACTGAGGGCATTAACAGGTCATCTAATGTTGAAATTTTAAAAGGGATCGCCCGGAAAACAGCGGAAACTGAATTGCGCTGCATAAAAACATTCGCCCGAAACCGTCCCAGGCCGGGAACACTGTAGGCCAGATCGATTTCATTCACTTCCTCAAATTTTATCCGTTGCCGATCGTTCATAATCGCTTCGCACATACTGCGTACCGATTCGGCAGTCAGTCTTGGAGCCTTTGGCAGAGGACGAAGATTCCCATCGATCCGAAAAACTGGCGGTAAGCCAGCTTTCAAATGGATATCCGAGGTGCTTGATTTAAGGGCCATGCCGAGAATATCGTTTAAATTCATAGTTATATCCTGTCTGACTTTTCAATTAACCAGAGTCTGCCATCACTCCTCATTTTTACCGCTATCGGTATCTCCTCCAATACCGTAGAGTTCCCGTAAAGTGACCTCAATCTCATCGGTCATTTCAGGATGTTCCCTCAGGTATTGTTTGGCATTTTCTCTCCCCTGACCAACTCGCTCCCCTTTATACGAGAACCAGGAACCACTTTTTTCGACGATATCATTGTCCACCCCAAGATCGAGAAGATCCCCTTCACGGGAGATTCCACTACCATACATAATATCGAATTCTGCCTGTTTAAACGGCGGAGCTACTTTATTTTTTACCACCTTAACCCGGGTCCGGCCACCAACTACGTCCTGCCCCTGCTTCAATGCCGCAATACGGCGGATATCGAGGCGAACTGAAGCATAAAACTTCAGGGCGTTACCACCGGTGGTGGTTTCAGGATTACCGAACATCACTCCGATTTTCATCCGGAGTTGATTGATAAAAATAATACTGCAATTTGATTTACTGACGATACTCGTCAACTTTCGCAATGCCTGAGACATTAAACGGGCCTGCAATCCCATATGGGAATCACCCATTTCCCCTTCAATTTCTGCCCGGGGAGTCAATGCAGCAACAGAGTCAATCACCAGCAGGTCGATAGCCCCACTGCGCACCAGCATTTCAGTGATTTCCAATGCTTGCTCGCCGGTATCGGGCTGGCTGACCAGAAGGTCATCAGGTCTCACTCCAAGGTTTTGTGCATACTGGATATCAAGAGCATGTTCCGCATCGATAAACGCAGCAACTCCCCCCTGTTTTTGCACTTGAGCCAAAATATGCAAAGCTAGTGTGGTTTTTCCGGAAGATTCCGGTCCAAAGATTTCGATAATACGCCCCTTGGGAATACCACCGACCCCCAAAGCCAGGTCTATGCTCAGTGCTCCCGTAGGAATAACATCAATCGCGGGGATCTTAAAATCAGAGCCAAGGCGCATAATGCTCCCCTTGCCAAATTGTTTCTCGATCTGCCCCATAGCCAGATCTAGAGCGCGATTACGGTTTTCATCGGACATGTGTTCCTCCAATTTAATTTATGTAGGTAAGCAGTAATTAAGTTTATCTCTACCCATATATCTCATGCCTGTGGGTCAGAAAAAGTCACACTACTTCAATAAAAACATACTGGGAGACAAATATTAAGTTCAGTGAGGTTTTTGTTCCCCTCCACCGCTGCAACATTAAAACTTTTTGTTGCTAATGTCGAGTCAATATTATCATTCGCTACTTTGTCGGGCAAAACGGCGCAACCACTCTAATGCCATCGTTGCACTCATCTGCTGAATCTGAGTTCGGTTCCCTGAAAAAGAGTACCGTTTAACATGAACTCCTGTTGCACTTGCCAGGGCGATAAATACAGTACCGATGGGTTTCTCTTCAGTTCCACCATCGGGACCGGCGATTCCAGTGATAGCCAGAGACAAGTCGGTTCCGGTCACTTGACGGAGTCCACTGGCCATTGCCCGGGCGCACTCCTCACTGACGGCACCAAACTGCTGTAATAACCGGGGTTGAACTTTCAACCAGTCCATTTTCGCTGAATCTGCATAGGTCACCCCGGCCCGTTCCAGAAAAGCCGAAGCCCCCGGTTGGCGGGTCAGCATTGCAGTTAACAATCCGCCGGTACACGATTCGGCAAGGGAGAGGCTTAACCCGGCAGCTGTCAGCAACTTTCCAACATTCCCCTCCGGAGTTTCTCCATCCCGAGCCATCACAGAATCTCCAAGATCCCGCAGTACCATAGCTTCCGCCTGATCCAGAGACCACTCTGCATCGTCTCCGGTCGCCTTCAATTTGACCAGAACCAGCGGGTAATTAAGGGCAAAAGCGACGTCAACCCCGCGGGGCAACTGTCGATAAGGGATCATCCGATCAATTTTTGGTTCAGAAAGGCCAAAAATTTTAAAGGTGCGTTGTTGTAGTGGGCTGGCTCCCGGAATTTTTTGTTGCAAAACCGGCAGAACCGATTGCTGAAACATCGCCTCCATCTCGGTTGGAACTCCCGGCAGAAAAAACAGCTCACAACCATCCTGTTGCAACCTGAATCCGGGAGCGGTTCCGATGGGATTAGGAAGCGGCTGTGCCAACTGCGGCAAAAGTGCCTGTCTTTCGTTGCTCGGTTCCATCTGCCGATGGTGGCGGACAAACCACTGGTGCACCATCTCCATCGCCTCATCATTGACAACCAGCCGCTGTCCCAGAGTTCTTGCCGCAGCCCGAGCGGTACGATCATCCCCTGTCGAGCCTAAGCCACCGGTAATAATAATAAACTGAACATGACCAATCAAATATTGCAGTGCCGCAACGATCTCTTTTTCCTGATCGGGAACTGCGAGTGAACAGCGCAGACGATAACCATGGGTCGCCAGAATCCCGGCAATTGTCTTGGTATTACTGTCGCTGATTTCACCACTTAA
>CAZGKZ010000033.1:0-9027 GCA_964526315.1 uncultured Geobacteraceae bacterium | reverse complement strand
CTGGCACGTCGACCGTTTTAATCAATTCGAACCGTTTTATAAAAGAAGTTCTTGAAGCGGTAAAAGTTTTTCTTCTCTTCTGGTGATTCATCTGCAGGATCACAGGCACACAGCAGCCGTGCCAACTTTGGCATGTTGGTCGCTCCTTCCGCACGCGCTTTTTCAATCAGCTTTATGACCACTTCACGGGTCAATTCCTGTTTTGCATAGGGTTGGTAAATGACCTCCCAAAAATTATTCTTCCCCGATAAAATCTGTTCCAATAGCTTTTCCGCCAGTTGCTCAGTGAGAATAAGTTGCTCAGGTTCCAACTGTTTATTGTAGCTGCTTGCTTGAGGTTGAATTGCTCTTTTAATTTCATCGGCATGGATCATATTGCCCTGGCGAAATAACATCGCCCGGAGGAGAATACTACGCAACTCTCTGATGTTTCCGGTAAAATAATGCTCTTTAAGAAGATTTTTTGCTTCAGCAGAAAGGCTTGGAGGGTCACCTTGACCTTGCTCCGGTTGACGATATGCTTGAAACAACCGTCCGAGGAAGTGGACGGCAAGATCGGGGATGTCTTCACGGCGCTGGTTAAGTGACGGGACTTCAATAATCAGTTCAGAGAGACGATGGTACAGGTCCTCACGAAAGGCTCCTGTCGCAATCAACTGGCGCAAATCCCGGTTGGTTCCAGCGACCAGTAGAACTTGAGAATGTCTGGTAATATTTTCTCCCAAGCGGACAAATTCACCACTATCCAGAAAGCGCAACAGCTGAACCTGAGTTTTTGGATCAGCGTCACCAATCTCATCAAGAAAAACCACTCCGCCGTGAGCCTCTTCAAAAATCCCACGTCGATCACTCTGTGCACCGGTAAAAGCCCCCCGTTTATGTCCAAACAACTCCGAATAGGTCAATTCTCCACTGTAGGCGGCAATATTGGTTTTTTTGAGTGGCAAGACTCCCTGAGCCGGTAGCAGCTTCCGATAAATCTGATTGAGTTGGGTGAACAGGTTGTTAAACAGAAATTCTTTCCCCGATCCTGTTTCACCAGTGATCAAAATTGAGGGCAAACCAAGAAATTCTCCCTGATCAGGAACCCCCTGTTTCTTCCATTGGACAATCCGCTGGCAGAGGGGAGGGCTGATCGTCTGGATTGTGTCGATGATCTCCTGTGCTTTGGTTGAGTTACCAATAATGTTGCCTAAGCGGTATGAGGTGATATTGGGATCTTTGTAATCAACATCCTGGCGCAATCGGTCGATTTCACTGGTTAGTTGCTCAAGTTTTTGGAGGATGGCCATGTGGTGACCAATCATCCGTTCGATAATCAGCAGGATTCTCCTGTGCTCATTGGTAAAGTAATGTGGTTTCAGGCTGTCCAGACAGATAACGGCCAGCACTTCACCATCATGAATGATCGGAACTGCAAGCTCACTCCTGATTGCTTCAGTCACCGGTCGGTAAAAACTATCGTTATTTTCTATGTCCAGACTGTCAACCAGGATTTCTGCTTTTGCTGTGGTTGCAGCTAAACCTGAGAGACTTCTTGCTTCAGGGGGAAGTTCTTCTCCTCCCACGCGGAGGGGAGGGATGTGTTGCTTTAACCAGTCCCGGCTTTTTGCTCCAATCAGGTTGCCCTGTGTGTCCTCAACCAATAACCAGCGTTCCCCCTCATGTTCGCGAACCAGAGCGATGCTGCCGGTATCAGCGCCAATCAACTGTGTCGCTTTGGAGAGAACACGATGGAGGAATGGTTTTAGACGATCATTCGATTGTTGCAGCAGATCTCTGATTTCCGATAGAACTTGAACTTCAAGGTGCTCGTCGCCAATTTCCTGGACAACCCGCTGCGCCATTTCCGCGTGAGCATCAAGGAGATCTCGCTCAAACGAGCTGAATTGATGGCGTTCTTTGGTGTAGTAATTCACCAGGCATACGACCCGGCGGGTTCGTTTGTCGTAGCGTGGAACCATATAGAGTGATTTCAGCCCCAATTCTTCGGTTAAATAGGGTTTTTGCAGAGTCTCCGCGGCGAGATCAGAAATATAAAGTGGAGCGAGAAGGCTGTCATCAACAATAACTCCGGCGCGATCGATAAAACGTGAGAGTAGCGACTCCCCGGGGCTCAGATTGATGAGACGTTCTTCTTCGTATAATTTCCCTGCCTCCCGTTCTTTGGAATAGGAGGCGAGAATCTGCAAAGTGCGTTCCCCGTCGATTTTTGATGGTATGGGAATTAATACCGAAGCCAGTGCAACCTGTTCGACCAGTTGAGCCGCAGATTTAACCATAAATAGGGCAGCTTCCCGTTTTTTTGCTTCGTCAACGTGTCGCGCCAGTTGGAGTTGCTGTTGATATTTACGTGCCCGGTTCAGCGTCGGAGCAATCGCAACCAATAGCTTGCGAATGTGGTGTAGTCGCTCTTCTGGAGGGAATTGACTTGATTTCTCCCGGTCGAGGCAAAGAACCCCGATTGAGCGACCAAGTTGGGTGATTGGTAGTAGGTAGATGGCTCCAACTTTCTGGGTTCCTGTCACAAGCAGCTTGTCTTGTGGGTATTGCGTCAGATCTCTGATCGCAAGTTCTTGTTTTTGCTGATAGACCTGTGAAATCAGAAAGTGACTACTGTTGATGGGGGAGTAGTTATGCTGCAGGTGGAGGGTATCTCGACCGGTTGCTGCTGCACAAGTGATTGCTCCCATGGTCAGGTCTTCCAGATAGATACGGCAATGTCCCCCGTCAGCAAGTATTTGCACTCCTTCAATGAATTTGTGCAAGATTTCTTCCAGATTCTCTTTGCCGAAGTCTTGTATTGTATCAGTAATTTGCTCAATCTGCTGTGGAGTGGAGAGTTTCATGCTTAATCCTCTTAGGTTGAGTACTATTTTACTCAGTTGAGCTTATGAAAAATTGAGCTGTTTGTCAAAAAAATCATTAACCGTAAGTTAAAATAAAGTCAAATAAAGTCAAATAGTTATGTGATTAGCTTGAATGCTCCCTCTTTTTTCAATCCGATCTTTTTTCCTCCCCATAGCTTTTAATCGATATTTTGTAAAAATAATCCTTTTATTGTTCATTGGTTAGGGATGTTGAATGAGGAGTCCCGTTTCGGGTGGATTCTATTTTTAGGAGATGTTTATTAGCGGAAAAAAGATTTAATTCTATCTAACTTATTGAATATTAAGGGTTTTTGTTGATAATCTTCTTGCTGAAATGATGGATTTGGCTAATAATGTCAAGTTAAGATGGCTCTATCAGGATAAAAATAAAAATTTTCTTGAATGAGGCAGTTAAGCTGGAGGGGGAATCACGGGGACTATGGACGTATCGACAAAAATATTTTCAGGGCAGGCAGTTACAGATTTACTTTGTATGCCGCAGGTTCTGATTGAACTGATTGAAGCCTGTCTTGGTGGGGACGATACGCAATTGTTGGCTGATATTGTCCTTCGGGATGCTGCTCTTTCGGCAAAAATAATTCTTGCTGCCAGCAAAACCAGTTCTAAACCACTGGATCCACTTGAACCCGTTTCCTCGGCTATCCGGACTCTGGGGATACCAATGATCATTGGTATTGCACTGCAGGCATCTCAGCAGATTGTGCGGCACAAGTTTTCTCCTCAGGAGTTATCTTTTCAACATTCTCTCTGGTTTTCGTCTCAGATTTCCAGTTTGGTTGCCCGTTGTCTTGCCCCCTCGGTTAACTATCCCGATATTGAAGAGGCACAACTTAGCGGGTTACTGCTGAACCTTGGTATCCATGCTTTGTTTGCCAGTGAAGGGGGCAGTTATCTTGACCAGAATGTCAACTCGTATAGCAGTTCGATCCAGTGTCATTTTGAGGAGACGACTTATAAAATTAATCATCTGCAGATTGCAGATAAATTAATTGACCCGTGGCAGATTGATTCATTTCTGGCTGATGCAATACGGTTTTTACATGCCGATGTTTCGCAAATTGAACAAAGTGGAACCTTATTGAAAATTGCCCGGTTAGTTCAACAGTTTTGTCAAGATTCTCAGCAATTAACAGTTGAAACTGAAGCACTGGCAGGACGTTTGTTCGGATTCAGTCAGAGCGAGGTTGCCTATCTATTCGATTGGGCCAGCGGTCTGTATCCCCAGTTTGGCACCTTTTTAAATGATGTCGAAAAACTGCAAGTAGAAATGGCCGTGGCTTTGGATCGTTTGACCGAGTTGTCCTTTATCCTGGCAGATCAGGAGGCGGCCCGTGCCCGTTTAAGTGGTGGCAAAAATCCTGAGGAGTTAGTGGCTATAGCGCGAAGTCTCTACCTGGAAAATAGCCCCGCAACTGATGCTTTTTTCTTTTTGGCAGATCAACAGAATTTTCAGTTATCGGGGATTCTGACTGACGGACAGCCACGATTGATTGGTGAATTGAAAATACCGATGGAGGTGAAATCCAGTCTGATTTCGGCTGCACTACTGAGTGGTTCCCCGGTGAATTCTTTTCAGCCGACACAGCCCTTGACCGTCACCGACCACCTTTTGCTTCGCCTCTGTAAGAGCCAAGGTATGAGCTGTCACCCTTTCCATTTTGAGGGACGGGCTCTGGGGGTTGTGGTTCTTGGGGTTGATTCTGCGGTAGATTCAGGTCGTTTGCAATCACTGCGGATTAAAATGTTTGGTCAGGTGGTCAGTGTTGCATTGATGCAACTGTCATTGACCAATCAGGGTCAGTTTAATGATGGCAGTAACTTACTGCGCCGGGTGAGTCATGAGATCAATAACCCACTGACAATCATTGGTAACTACGCTGGAGTTTTAAATCAGTTACTGACAGATACTGCTGACCGGCAGCTCAGTGAATCAATTAAAAAAGAGGTACAGCGTATTGATGATATTATGGAGTATTACCTGAATAAACAGGAGCTTCCCGAGTTTCCGGAATATAGCATCAATTTGAACCAACTGGTTCAGGATACGGTCGATAGTTTAAATGATGTGGAGTTTAAACCCCGGCAAATTGTCCCTGGATTTGATTTACAAAGTACCCTGGATAAAATGGCAACTAATCCTGTTTTGGTGAAGCAAATTCTGGTTAATCTCCTTAAAAATGCGGCAGAAGCTGCCGGTGAAGGTGGAAAGGTACAAATTATTACGCGCGATGGTTATTCTGCTGACCGAGGCAGGCACGTTGAAATCATTATCAGGGACAATGGCCCAGGAATAGACCCACAACTGCAGGAGACGTTATTTCAACCTGCGACAAGTTCCAAAGGGGCTGGTCATGTTGGTGTTGGGCTGAGTATTGTTAAAGGGATGGTGGATGATCTTGGTGGCGGGATCAGTTATCATAGTTCAGTAAAATCCGGAACGAGTTTTCACTTGCAGCTTCCTTGTGGGGATGTACGATGATTTTGAGGAGTCTTTAGTGCAAAATAAAGTTTCTGAACATACTGAAGCCGCTGGAAAAATCGGCCAATCAGATATTCTGATTGTTGATGATCAGTTGCCCGTATTGCACAGTTTACAGGCCCTGTTACGGATCAACGGCTACCGGGTGGACCTCGCAAGGGGTGGTAGTGAAGCGATTACCAAACTGCAAGATGCCAATTATCAACTTCTCCTTCTGGATTTGCAGATGCCGGGGATTGATGGGCTTGAAGTACTTGAGTTTGTTCGGCAGGCAAAACTGAATTTGGAAACTATTGTGGTGAGTGGTGACACCTCTTTTATTTCTATAAAAGAGGCGATGCGGCTTGGTGCCTATGATTTCATCCAGAAGCCGTACAGCTCTGAAGAGTTATTGGCAACGGTCAGTCGAGGGATTGAGCATTGCCAGCAGAAAAGAGAGTTGCTGCAAGTCGAACACTCTCTGGGAAAATCGGAACAGCTCCACCGGTTTATTGTCAATAATTCCCCCGATTTTATTTATATGCTGGATACCCAGGGTCTTTTTACCTATGTGAATAATACGGTAGAGGAACTTCTTGGTTATAAGCGAAATGAATTACTTGGTCGCCATTTTTCTTCTATTATTCACCCCCATAACGCAGCTGAAGTACACAATTTTTTTAGTGAACAACGCACCGGAGATCGAGCTTCCCGCAGTATCGAAATTCGCTTGTTGGTCAACCAGTCGGGGGATCAAGTCGAGAGTCCAGATAACACCGAACTGATTGTTGAGCTGAATGCTATCGGGATGTATCGGGATAAGGAATTTATCGGAACCCTGGGTAGTGCCAGAGATATTACGGTTCGGAAATCTTCTGAGGAACATATCAGTTATCAGGCCTACCACGATCTGTTGACCCAACTGCCCAATCGTATCTTGTTTGATGACAGAATGAACCAGATTCTTGCTCATGCCGGTCGTAACGGGCAAAAATTTGCCATGCTATTTATGGATCTGGATCGCTTTAAGCTCATCAATGACACTCTCGGGCATGTGATGGGGGATCTGGTCCTGCAGCAGGTTTCCGGGCGGATTCTGGAGTGTCTTCGCGCCGAAGATACGTTAGCTCGCTTTGGTGGTGATGAGTTTTGTCTGCTCCTCCCCGATATCTCCAGTAAGGAGAGTGTTTCCGCTGTTGCAGAAAAAATTCTCAAGGCGGTACGACAACCCTTCAGTATTAACCAGCACGAACTCTATTTGAGTTTGAGTTTGGGTATTGCAATGTATCCAGATGCAGGGAAAACTGGAGAAGCTTTGCTGCATAGTGCCGATATTGCCATGTACCACGTTAAAGCAAATGGGAAAGATGGATATTGTTTTTATTCTGACACCATGAGTAGCAATTCCAGCTTTTTGTCAGTTGAGCATGATATTCACTCAGCATTAGAAAAAAACCAGTTTCAGGTGTTTTTTCAGCCGAAAGTTGACCCATCCAGCCATATAATTGTCGGGATGGAGGCGCTGTTGCGCTGGCAACATCCAAATAGAGGTCTTCTCTACCCGGAAGACTTTATTGAGATGGCCGAGTCATCAAAGCTGATGGTTTCAATTGGTGCCTGGGTTTTGCAGCGGGTTTGCGAGGAAGTTATTCGCTGGAAAAAACAGGGTTTGCCAGCTGTCAAAGTTTCACTGAATATCTCTCTGGTCCAACTTAGACGGGCTGATTTTGCTGAGAACTTTATCCAGACACTGCAGAAATTTAAGCTTCAAGCTGATCTTTTTGAGATTGAAATCCGGGAATATGGTTTGAATCATAGCGAGCAAAATATGGTGAAACAGCTCCGTATGCTGAGTGATTATGGGGTCTCTGTAACCATTGATGGTTTTGGTCGAAGTCAATCCGCTCTCAGCTATTTACAAAATTTCCCGGTAGATACTTTGAAGATTGATCGATCGTTTGTCCGGGAAATTGAAGAGGGGAACAATCAGAATTGTATTGCTGATGGCATTGCGATGATGGCAAAAGGTTTAAAGCTGAATGTTGTTGGCTCTGGAGTTGAGAACCTTCATCAACTGGATTATTTGCGTAATCTTGGTTGTCATGAAGTGCAGGGCTATCTTTACAGTGAGGCTATCTCGGCTCAAGAGACATTCAGTCTGCTGAAAAACCGACCCAGTGAAGGTCCCCATTTCAAGCTTCCACACTAAATCCCAGCAGTGTGGAAAAATAAAAGACGAATAACCCCTCCTTGTGTTATGACGTATACCTGTAGGTCAAATCCCCCCGATTTCAATTGTTAGAGATAGGAGCTAGATGATGGAACAACATGAGTTTATTGGATTGGAAAATCAATTTGGTGCCCATAATTACAAACCGTTGGATGTTGTTTTGTCGCGCGGTAAAGGTGTTTGGGTCTGGGACGTTGATGGGAAGAAATATCTCGATTGTCTGGCCGCCTATTCAGCGGTAAATCAAGGGCATTGCCATCCGAAAATTATGCAGGCGATGGTTGCGCAGGCTGAGAAACTAACTTTGACGTCACGGGCTTTTCGCAATGATCAGCTTGGCCCATTTTATAAGGAACTCTGTGAGTTGACAAATTCACATCGGGTTCTGCCGATGAATAGTGGTGCTGAAGCGGTGGAGACGGCAATCAAGACAGTCCGCAAGTGGGGCTATACCGTCAAGGGAGTTGCCGAAAACCAAGCTGAAATCATTGTCTGTGACAACAACTTCCATGGACGTACCATCAGTATTGTCAGTTTCAGTACTGATGAAAGTGCCCGTGCCGGATTTGGTCCCTTCACTCCGGGATTCAAGAATATCCCGTTTGGGGATGCTACCGCCCTGGAGTCTGCTATCACCGATAATACCGTTGCTTTTCTGGTAGAGCCGATTCAGGGAGAGGCCGGGGTGATGATCCCTCCTGAAGGTTATCTGAAAAAGGTACGGGAGATCTGTGATCGTCGCAATATCGTATTAATTCTGGATGAAATCCAAACGGGTCTGGGCCGAACCGGGAAACTTCTGACTGAAGAGTATGAAGGGATTGAGTCCGATTTAACCATCATTGGCAAGGCACTGTCGGGCGGATTCTACCCGGTGTCTGCCGTTCTTTCCAATACTGAAGTGATGAGTGTTCTGCAACCTGGCGAGCACGGCAGTACTTTCGGTGGTAACCCCTTGGCCTGTGCGGTGGCTCGGGCTGCTTTGCAGGTTTTATTTGAAGAGGAGATGATAGAAAATTCATATCAGCAGGGACAATATTTCCTCAATGAGCTAAAGAAAATATCCCATCCTCATATTAAAGAGGTTAGGGGGCGTGGTTTGATGGTGGCAATTGAGTTTCACTCCGAGGTGGGTGGTGCTCGTGCCTATTGTAAAAAATTGATGGAACACGGCATCCTGGCAAAAGATACCCACGAGAATATTGTCCGTTTCGCCCCACCACTGGTCATTCAACGTGATGAGATTGATATGATTTTGAGTGCGATAAATAAAGCTTTACCGCACGAAGGAGAATAGTTATGAGCAACTGTCCTTGCGGTAGTGGCGAGAGTTATGCCGCTTGCTGCGAACCCATTATAACCGGAAAACAACCAGCTGAAACGGCAGAACAGTTGATGCGGGCGCGATATTCTGCCCACGTGAAGGTCGATGTTGATTTTCTTTATGC
>CAZGKZ010000032.1:0-9086 GCA_964526315.1 uncultured Geobacteraceae bacterium | reverse complement strand
TATGCGCATCGGCTTGCTTGGTGGTACTTTCAACCCAATCCATTTTGGCCATCTGCATATTGCTGAAGAGGTTGCAGAAAGTTGCAATCTGGCGCAGGTCTGGTTTGTCCCTACCTGTAAACCACCTCACAAACAGCTGGCAGATGAGGTCTCTTTCGTTCAGCGACTGGCGATGGTGGAACTGGCACTGCAGGACTATCCAGACTTTTTCAGTTCCGATATTGAGGGGCGCCGGGGTGGGATAAGTTACTCTGTTGAAACTTTGGAGCAGTTGACCGCAGAATACCCCCAGCACGAATTCTTTTTTATTATGGGGTTGGACTCTTTTCAGGAAATTGGACTCTGGAAAAACTATCCGCGGTTGTTTGAACTTGCACACATTGTTGTGGCCGCTCGGCCCGGTTTTGCTGGCTCGTTACAGGAGCTACTACCAGTTGCCATTGCAGACCGCTTCTGCTATGATTCCGACTCGAAAAATCTCCGGTTTGATACAGGATTTTCACTGATTAAAGTCGCACATACCTGCCGTAATATTTCCTCCACAGAAATTCGTCAGCAATTGTCGATGAACCGGAATATTGGGGAACACGTTCCACGCCCCGTAATTGAATATATCAGAGCACATGATCTCTATTCCTAACACCTGAACAGAGGAAAAGAAGGTATAAATTTGCAAGCTAAAGAAATAGCACTATTGGCCGTCGACTATGCGCTTGATAAAAAGGGAATGGATCTCCTGTTACTTGATGTTCAAGGGATCTCATCATTGACAGATTATCTGTTGCTGGTTTCCGGGCGTTCTGACCGGCAGGTTCAGGCCATAGCTGAAAATGTCAGAACGGAATTCAAACATCATCATAATCTATTGCCGCTGGCGATTGAGGGGATGAATCAGGGACGGTGGGTGCTTCTTGATTATGGTGAAATTATGGTGCATGTTTTTCAACAGCCAGTTCGTGAGTTCTACGATCTGGAGGGGTTGTGGAGTGAAGCTCCCAAGGTTGAGTTGGCACAGACTGCCGACCAGTGAAACTGCGCCTGATCTGTGTTGGCAAACTGACCGAAGCCTGGCAGCGGACCGCTGCAGCTGACTATGCCGGACGGATCAAACGTTATTTTCCTCTGGATATTGTTGAGTTGAAAGAGGAAAAAGGGGGGCGAAAAGGGGATACAAAGAGATTGCTCAAGGGGGAAGGGGCAAGGATTGTAGAAAAGGTTCCGGAACGGGTTTTTTTAATAGCCCTTGATGAGCAAGGCCGGAATCTGAAATCGGAGCAACTGGCAGATTTATTGTCTGCGGAGATGCTTCATGGTGGGCGCGATTGGTGTCTGGTTGTCGGTGGGCCATATGGTCTGGATGATGAGATTCGTAAGCGGGCTGATTTAATTCTGTCGTTGTCCAAAATGACCTTTACCCACCAGATGGCACGGATTCTTTTACTTGAACAACTCTATCGAAGCTGTACTATTATCAAAAATGAGCCCTATCATAATCGATAGGTGATATCATGGAGGCGGATTGAACGATGGATGACGCAGAGCTAGCAGAGATAAGGAAGCATTTATTGCAAATGCGGGCTGAGGATTTGGCAGAATCTGAGCGTGCATACGCCGCATCTCAGTCGTTAGGGAAAGATGGCGTTCCCGATATAGGAGATATGTCATCGAATAGTTATCATCAGGAAGTCTTGATGAACCTGAGTGAAACACAACGTTCCCGGGTGCGCGATATTGATGCCGCTCTAGAACGGATGGACAAGGGAGTTTACGGTTTGTGTATGCGTTGTGAGGAAGAGATCTCCGCACGGCGTATGGAGGTTCGCCCCTTCTCCCGCTATTGTGTTGATTGCAAAGCTGAAGTTGAAAAGTTTGGTGAGTAAATAACCCTGTAACCCACAGCGTGGGTTAGCCTGGAGATGATCATGATTCTAATTGCCCTGCTTGTACTGACTTTCATTATTTTCGCTGTCGGGTTTCTCTACTTCTGGGGGATCAATCCGGGCGATATTACGGTCTTTCTGACCAGTGACATCAGCTACACTCTGCCATCGGCAATTATGTTGATCTGTGTGTTGCTGATTGGACTTATGATTGGTAATGGGGTTCATTTTTTAAGTGCTTTTCTCTATTCCTTCCGTCACTGGAAGGGGGGACGGCGGCTGAAGAAATCTGAAGAGGTTGGTTCTATCTACCGCAGTGGCGTTGGCCGATTGCTTTCGGGGGACCTGAAAAAGGCCCGAGTTCTCCTGAAAAAAGCTCTGGATCGTGACCCACAACGGGTTGATATTTACTTGGCTCTGGCGAGTGTTTCACTGCAGGAGGGCAATACCCAGGAGGGAATTGAGTTGCTACAGCAGGCACGCAAGCTTGATCCAAAAGGGCTTGAGGTCTTGTTCAAGTTAGCAACAACCTTTGAAGGAAATGGTCGTCGCGAGGAGGCGATGGCTATTTATAGAGAATTACTAGACGGTGATGCCAATAATCGTAAGGCGATGTGTGCACTCCGTGATATTCAAATAGATCTCGGTAACTGGTCGGATGCACTGGCTCTGCAAAAGAGGATTCTTAAAATATCAAAGTCGGGGACGAGAGCCGATACGGAAAAGCAAATCATGCTGCAATTGCGTTATGAGGTTGCTCATGCCGATTTAGCAGATGGCAAAAGAGATCAGGCGATTGAAGTCTGTCGGGATATTATTAAACGAGACGCTAAATTTACTCCTGCCCGGGTGACTTTGGGTGATGCATACCATCAGGCCGGTCGTGATGCTGATGCTATCAAGGTTTATCAGGATGGCTATAAGGCATTGAAGAAAAGTGTATTTCTTGCCCGTCTGGAGGACCTTTATATTAATGCTGAAGATCCTGCTGCATTGCTGGCCTTTTATCGCAGCCAGATGCAGGTTGATAGCGAAGACCTGCTTCTTAAGCTCTACCTCGGGCGACTCTGTCTGCGTCTGGAGATGGTTGATGAAGCAATGGAGCATCTGACCGATCTGGAAACTTCGGGAATAGATTTTACCAAGCTTCATCTGTTGTTGGCTGAAGCTCAGCGGCGCAGAAACAATACCGAGGAAGCCATTGTTGAGTATCAAAAAGCTTTGAGCATTGATGGATATCTGCTGCTTGGATTTGTCTGCGAAGCTTGTGGTGCCAGATTTACCGAATGGAATAGCCGCTGTCCAAAGTGTAAAGCTTGGGACTCCCTGGTTTTGCCGGAGCGGAAACAGATTGAGGATGCCAAGCTCGTTGAAGTACCTAAAATGATTCCAAGTGGAACATTGGAGAAATAAAATGGCAACAGCGCCGGTTGCGTTGGTTATCATTGATGGCTGGGGGATCAGTGAAAGCTGTGAAAATAATGCTGCTTGTCAGGCTAATACCCCGATTTTAGATCGTTTGCGGCAGGACTATCCGGTCAGTCGCTTAAGTGCCTCAGGTCAGAATGTTGGCCTGCCAGATGGGCAGATGGGGAATTCGGAAGTTGGCCATATGAATATCGGGGCGGGTCGAATTATCTATCAGGACCTAAGCCGGATCAGTTTAGCCATTGAAGATGGTTCCTTTTTTAACAACCAGGCTCTAAAGAGAGTCTGTGCTCGCCTTCTCGCCTCTGACGGAAAATTACATCTACTTGGTTTGCTCTCCGATGGTGGGGTTCACTCGCATAATACCCATCTCTATGCTCTGGTACGATTAGCGCAGCAACTTGGGGTCAAGGATGTTTGTATTCACGCGTTTCTGGATGGTCGGGATACACCACCTAAAAGTGCAGTTGATTATCTCCAACAACTTGAAGATGAATTGAAAAAAATCGGTCTTGGTCGCATTGTGACGATCACTGGTCGTTATTGGGCGATGGATCGGGACAATCGTTGGGATCGGGTGGAAAAGGGCTATCTGGCCTTGACCGAAGGTGTCGGAAAACATGCGGATTCGTCCTCTGTGGCGATTACTTCGGCCTATGCTGCCGATCAGACCGATGAATTTGTTGCGCCTTGGACCATTGGTCAACCAGGCACTATCGATGATGGAGACGGTGTCATCTTCTTCAATTTCCGCTCGGATCGGGCTCGTGAAATGACTCGGGCTTTGACCCAAGATGACTTTTCCGGATTTTCTCGTCGTAAAGTACCGGAATTAGTCGATTATGTTTGCTTGAGTGAGTACGACGAATCTTTGAATCTTCCGGTTGCTTTCCCCTCTGAAACTTACCCTGATATCCTTGCTGAAGTTGTTTCTGAAGCCGGGTTTAAGCAGTTGCGTATCGCTGAAACAGAGAAATATGCTCATGTCACGTTTTTCTTCAATGGCGGAGTGGAAAAGCCCTGGCCGGGTGAAGATCGGGTTCTGATCCCCTCACCACAAGATGTTGCAACCTATGATGAAAAACCTTCGATGAGCGCGGTTGAGGTGACTGATGAGGTGGTCAAGCGAGTGGCTAGTGACCAGTATCAGCTTATCATCCTGAACTTTGCCAATTGCGATATGGTTGGCCATACCGGGAATTTGACTGCTGCGATTGAGGCGATGGAGACGGTTGACAGTTGCCTTGGGAGGGTTGTCTCTGCGGTTACTGGTGTGGGTGGAAAATTACTGATCACCGCGGATCATGGCAATTGTGAACAGATGGTTGATAGCAAAGGGCGTCCCCATACCGCCCATACCACAAATCCGGTTCAATTTATTTTTGTTGATCCCAGCCGTAAAAATCAGCAGCTTCGTGATGGGATCCTTGCCGATCTGGCTCCGACCATTCTGGAACTCATGAACCTCGAACAGCCGGCTGCCATGACCGGACAATCATTATTGATCAGCTAATCAGTTGATAGCCGTCCGGGGGGATCTTCAGTCATCAAAAAGCTCTTACTCTCACTGATTAAAACATTTTTCCCTCCGGCTTGCCCGCTCTGTGGAGATACTTTCCCGAACAATGACTCCGCGGTCTTTTGTGTTGAATGTTTAAAAGGGTTCAGTCCTCTTCCCCAAGCTAAATGCCCTCGCTGCGCTCTCCCCTTTGGCGGGGAATCAAATAGCTCCCATTTATGTGGTCGTTGCATTAAGCACCCGCCAGCTTTTACAGAGGTTTATGCAGTGGGGCTATATGAGAGTTCATTGCGCCACGCTATTCATCAATTTAAGTTTAATGGCAAGGTAGGATTAGACCGTTCTCTGGGAATTCTGCTGGAACGGGCTATTAGTAGTGAGTTAAGGTTTGATCTGGTGGTGCCAGTGCCGCTACAGAAAAAACGTCTGCAGCAGCGTAGTTACAATCAGGCGCTGTTGCTTGCCCGGGAGGTTGCCCGGATCAGAAAGTTGCCACTGAACAATAATCTGTTGCTCAAAGTTCGTGAGACGGAATCTCAGCAAGGCTTATCTGCTGGGGAAAGGGTCAAGAATCTCTGTGGGGCATTTCAGCTGCAGGGGAAACTTTCGGGACAAAAAATCTTACTGATCGATGATGTTATGACTACCGGTGCAACTATTGCCACCTGTAGCCAAGTGCTGATTGAAGGTGGTGCTGCGGAAGTTTACGCTGGAATTATCGGACGAGCGGCCTGAATGTTCTTTTCCTGTCAATAAGGTAAAAAAATTCCATGAAATAGTGCAAAGTGTTATAGTTATTTATGTTCCGGTTTAATAATTTCCTTGGGGGAATCCGATGAATTTGAACCTCCATCACTTGCTTGCCGAATATCCCCTAAAAAACCTGTTGGAAACCATTCCGACTGGGCTCTTCCTCGTTAATACTGATAAAATAATTGTTTACTGGAATGCTGAAGCACAACGAATCACCGGTTATACTGCGGAAGAGGTGATTGGTCGGCACTGTTCTTTGTTGTCGGGTGATCCCTGTCTCAAAGAGTGTGATCTCTTCTCTACAAAAACTGAAAAACCCAATATCGGGTTGGCCTGTTCCTTTCAGCATAAAGATGGCCGAACCATTGCGTTGACAAAAAATGTTGATTTGTTACGTGATGATAAAGACAAAGTAATCGGCGGAATTGAGGCATTTGTTGATATTACTCGTCTCAAAGAATTGGAGGTTAGCCTCCGCTCCGCAGTGGAAGAACGGACTCAGGAACTTGAGCTGGAAAAGGCTGGGCTCTGGGCAGTTTTGGATGGGATGATTGATCCTGCCTATATCTGTGATGCTGATTATTATGTCACTTTTGCCAATCGGGCGATGTTGGATATTATTGGTGAAGTTGGTGAAAAACTCTGTTATCAGGCTATTTATCAAAGAGAACAGGTTTGTGATGACTGTCCGTTAGCGCAGGTTTTGGAGGGGAACATCGTTCGTCAGGAAAAGTCTCTGCCAGAAACGGGGCGAACCTATGAAGTCCTCCATTCTCCCTATCCTTTGGCCAAGAATCCCACCCATAAACTCAGCGTCAATCGGGATATTACTGAACGGATAGCAACAAAACGTCAGCTGCAACAGACAAATCGTGAACTGGATGCTTTTGTCTCAACCGTATCTCATGACCTTCGCTCCCCCTTGACCCCTTTGATCGGTTTTGCGGAACTGCTGGGAGATCGATATGGTGATCAGCTGGATGATATTGGCCAGGAATGTATTGTTGAGATAAAGAAAACTGCAGAAAAAATGAAAAATCTCCTGGAGGATTTATTAACATTGTCACGGGTTGGGCAGCTTAAAATGCCCGAGGAACCCCTGAATGCAACGGAGATTGCCGAAAACGTATTACTGGAGTTAGCCGATAAAGTATTGGAACATCGAGCAAAAGTGCAGATTGATAAATTGCCCAAGGTCAAAATGCCTGAATCATTGCTGACGGACCTGTTCAGAAACCTTCTGGGGAACGCATTGAAGTATGCGGCGGGACATGATCCCCATATTGAGGTCTCAGGACATGAATTTTCTGACCGGATCCGTTTTGTGGTGATTGACCACGGTTTTGGTATCGACAAAGGGGAGAGGGAGGCGATCTTTGAGCCATTCAAACGTGGCCGGCGTAGCCAGGAATCTTCTGGCACCGGAATTGGTTTGGCAACCGTAGCTAAAATTGCCCGGGTCTCGGGTGGAAATAGCTGGGTTGAAGAAACCCCCGGTGGGGGAGCAACCTTCATTGTTGAGTTGCCCCTTGCCGGGGGAAAATAATTACAGCCTTTGTCTGGCAGCCGGTCTGACTATCAATGAACTGCTGCAAGGGTTTGACATTTATAAAACGTAGTTATACTCTATCGAAAGTCATCTATTCTATACTTAAACTAGAATTATCAGGGAGGTGTTCATGGAAGACAATAATCGGCGTAATTTCCTCAAGAAGGCAACGGCAGCAACAGCTGTCGCAGCGACAACGATTGGCGCACCAGCCATTGTTAGAGCTGAAAAAACCTATAATTGGAAGATGGTCACAACCTGGCCACCACACTTTCCACTTTTGGGAGAGGGTGCTGACAAGCTGGCCGAGATGATTAGAGTGATGTCCGGTGGCCGCCTGAATATCCAGGTTTATGGTGGGGGCGAATTGGTTCCGCCACTTCAGGCCTTTGATGCGGTAAGCCAGGGAATGGTTCAAATGGGCCATGGCGCTGCTTACTACTGGGCTGGCAAAGCTCCCGCGACACAGTTTTTTGCTGCGGTTCCTTTTGGTCTGAATGCCCAGGGGATGAATGCCTGGCTCTATACTGGCGGCGGGATGGAACTCTGGGATGAAGTTTATGGCAAGTTTAACCTGAAGCCACTACCCGCTGGGAATACCGGGGTGCAGATGGGCGGTTGGTTTAACCGTGAAATCAAAACCCTTGATGATTTCAAGGGTTTGAAAATGCGGATTCCCGGTTTAGGTGGAAAAGTTCTGGCCAAGGCCGGTGGAACAGCAGTTCTCTCTCCCGGAGGTGAACTCTACACAAATCTTGAGCGTGGTGTTATCGATGCGACCGAGTGGGTTGGTCCTTACAACGATTATAAGATGGGTTTTTATAAGGTTGCCAAGTATTACTACTACCCGGGTTGGCATGAGCCTGGGACAGTCCTTGAGTCTTTTGTTAACAAGGATGCCTATGCGGCGTTGCCAAAAGATTTACAGGAAATTATTGTGGCAGCAACGATGGCTTCGAATATGTGGATGCTTTGCGAATCTGAAACCAAGAATAATATCTATCTTGAAAAAATGGTCAATGAAGAGGGGGTTATTCTTAAGAGGTTCCCGGATGAGGTTGTTGAACAGCTGAGAAAATATTCTGTAGAAGTGCTTGAGGAAATTGTTGCTAAAGATCCAATGAGTAAGAAGGTTTACGAGAGTTTCAGTAAATTCCAGAAACAACAGCAGGCCTGGAGTAAAATTTCCGAGGCTGCTTACTACAATTTGTTTGCCTGATCAGGTTGATCAGGAAATATTAAAAGCCCGCCACTCCGGCGGGCTTTTTTTGATAAGACCGCTAACTTTTACCAGGGGAACAAAGTATGGAATCGCTCCGTGAACTCTATCGTATTGGAACTGGACCCTCCAGTAGCCATACCATGGCCCCGCGACAGGCTGCTCTGACATTTCTGAAAAAATATCCCGGTGCGGAACTTTACCGGGTCACGTTGTTTGGCAGTCTTGCTGCAACTGGTCGTGGTCATCTAACCGATAAAACTTTAGCCGATGTTTTTCAATCTCATGGCGCAAAGTTAGAGTTGCTCTGGGTTCCTGAAAAGCAACTCCCTCTTCATCCGAATGGGATGCGGTTTGAGGCTATAACGGCTACTGGTGCAATATTACAGAGTTGGGAAGTTTACAGTGTCGGGGGTGGTGCTTTGCAGGATGATGATGACACGATACCACCAGCTCCAGTTTATACTTTAACCAAAATGTCCGATATTCTGGAGTGTTTGGATCGTAGTGGTGAATCTCTCTGGGAATATGTTCTCAACTGTGAAGATCTGAATTTTCTCGATTTTCTTGATCGTGTCTGGGACATGATGTCTTCAGCTATCGACCGGGGTTTGGAGCAAGTGGGGGTTCTCCCCGGTGGCCTGGGATTGGGACGCAAATCACATATTTTTAATCGCAAAGCAAGTTTGTACGGGCATCAGCTCAAAGATAATGCGAAAATCTGGGCCTATGCTCTGG
>CAZGKZ010000031.1:0-9098 GCA_964526315.1 uncultured Geobacteraceae bacterium | reverse complement strand
TGCCCCACCTCCTTTTTAATGGTCAAACGGTTATCAATGCCCGTGATGCCCTCAGCCTGACCGAAGTTCCCAAACGGTTACTGGTGGTTGGGGGTGGAGTGATCGGTCTGGAATTAGGATCGGTCTGGAGTCGACTTGGGGCCAAAGTAACTGTCGTGGAAATGCTCCCGCAGATTATTCCGCAGGCAGATCCGCAAGTTGCTCAGACACTCCAGCGCAGTTTGAAGAAACAGGGCCTGGAGATCATGGTGAAAACGCGACTCGATAAAATTGAAACGACAGACGATGGTATTCTGGCGACGCTGACCACCCCGAAAGGGGAACAGCAAGTGACCTGTGACAAGGTTCTGGTTGCGACCGGGCGCCGGGCACAAACGGCTGGCCTTGGACTGGACGCTGTCGGGTTACAAACAACCAAACAGGGGCAACTGGAAGTTGACGAAAACTATCAAACGGCTGTTCCTGGAATTTATGCCATTGGTGATCTTGTTCCAGGGCCGATGCTGGCGCACAAAGCCAGCGAAGAGGGGGTTGTCTTTGCTGAGCGATTAGCCGGGCAGAAGTCGACTCTAAACTATCAGGTGATTCCAGCGGTCACCTATACCTGGCCCGAAGTTGCTACCGTCGGGAAAAATGAAGATGAATTGAAGGCGGAAAATATCCCCTACAAATCGGGTAAGTTTTTCTTTGCGGCGAGTGGTCGTGCCCTCTGTACCGGTATGAGTGAGGGATTTGTCAAGGTTCTGGCTGACCCGGAGAGCGGGCGTATCCACGGCATTCATATTATTGGCCCCCAGGCATCAGAACTGATTGCCGAAGCGACCATCGTGATGTCTTTTGCTGGCAGTATCCATGATTTAGCGGTGACTTGCCATGCTCATCCAACTTTGGCAGAGGCACTCAAGGAAGCGGCTCTGGCGGTAAATAAAGAGGCCATTCACGCCTGATTATCTCTTTTTGAATCCCTTGACAAATCAAGGGTAACAGCTGACAATCATCGCCTGTTTTTGCCGCTCCGAGAAGGGGCGGCAAAGATGATCACTCTCTCTTATTTTTAGTTCCGACTCTGAGGTTTAGTCTTGAAATCATTTAAAAAACTGTTTTTCTTGTTAATTATTGGGACCCTGATTGCTGCAGGGGTTTTTTATTTTCGTGATACCACCCCTCCACAGCTGAGTTTAACTCCGGGAAGCGGTCCAATCTCAAAAAAAGTCAAACTCCTCCTCTCTGTTGCTGATGACGGAATGGGGATCAAGAATGTCCAAGTTACGGTTATTCAGGGAACTAACCGGATTCCATTGTTGAAACGGGACTTTCCACTTCAAACGGCAGCTGTTGATCTGGAACTTGATCTCTCGGCGCTAAAACTACAGCAAGCAGGTTTGCAAATTGAGGTGAGTGCGACAGATCAGTCGATTTATCACTTTGGTAAGGGGAATGTTTCACAACAGCTCTTCACTTTGACTTATGACACCCGCGCTCCGATCATCTCCCTGCTGAGTAAGGCGCATAATTTCACCAAGGGGGGCAGCGGACTGGTTGTTTTTGGTCTGAATGAGGAGATTGAATCTGCTGGTGTCCAATTTGGAGACTATTTTTTCCCCGCCTATCAACAGGGTTCAGGAAATTACGCCTGCTTGATTGCATATCCTTACAATGTGAAGGAGAGTGATTTTACCCCCCGTGTCATCGCTCGTGACCTGGCAGGAAACGAACGGCAGTTGGGTATTTATTATCGGGCAAAAAATAAAAAATTTCGCCACCGGAAGATCAATGTTTCAGATCAATTCCTCGCTCAGAAAATCCCCGAGTTTGAAGACCTGGTGCCGGCGGATATCAGCAAGCCAATTGATATTTTTCTCTATGTCAATCGCACCGTTCGTCAGCAGAATCGGGACAAAATAGCTGAATTCAGTCATAAAACATCATCGGAACCCCTGTGGAACGGTGCTTTTCTCCGTCAGCCACAGGCTGCAAGTCTGGCCCATTTTGCTGATTACCGTACCTATTATTATAAGGGTAAGGAGATTGATAAGCAGGTTCATTTGGGACAGGATCTTGCCTCGGTTGCTCAGGCGGAAATTGTGGCCGGCAACGCCGGAGAGGTTGTCTGGGCAGAATACCTGGGTATATACGGACTCTGTGTTGTTATTGACCACGGTCTGGGATTACAGACACTCTATGCCCACATGAGCCAGTTGAATGTTCAGCCCGGTGATGTCGTGGTGCGGGGGGAGACTCTTGGTCGCAGCGGGGCAACCGGTATGGCAGGAGGGGATCACCTCCATTTTGGTGTTTTTGTTTCCGGAATTCCGGTACAGCCGATCGAATGGTGGGATGCTCACTGGTTACAGGACAACATTGAGAGTAAATTGAAAATAAATTGATGGATTTATTGTTAACTCCCCAAGTTGATTTTAATTTTTAAGATGGCGCATTGAACTTTTTCCTTAACAAAAAGAGGTGAATCAGATGAAGAGAGTAACCCTGCTCCTGCTGCTTATTCTGGCGGTGTGTTTTTCCGGTAACGTATTTGCGATCAGCGCAAAAAAAGAGATCAAGGCTGGTTTTGTCTATGTTGGTCCAGTTGGTGATGCCGGCTATACCTATGCCCACGATCAAGGGCGTCAGGAAATGGAAAAACTTCCCTTTGTTGAGCCTTCAACCTTCATTGAGTCGGTTCCCGAAGGGGCAGAATCTGCCCGGGTTATCAATGGTCTGGTACGCAAAGGGCACAACCTGATTTTTACCACCAGTTTCGGTTTCATGGATGCAACTATTGACGTAGCCAAGCGGAATAAAGATGTGGTGTTTATGCATTGTTCCGGGTTTAAAACGGCCGAGAATGTCGGCACCTATTTTGGCCGGATGTATGAGCCCCGTTACCTTTCCGGTATTGTTGCCGGAAAAATGACCAAGACCAATATTATTGGTTATGTTGCCGCATTTCCGATCCCGGAAGTTATTCGTGGAATCAACGCATTTACTTTAGGTGCTCGCAGCGTCAACCCCAAGGCAGAAGTTAAAGTTGTCTGGACTCAGACCTGGTTCGATCCAGGTGTTGAGCGGGATGCAGCTGACAGCTTGTTGGATGTCCATGCTGATGTCCTGGCTATGCACCAGGATGCCCCGGCAACAATGCAGGCAGCAGAAGCCCGCGGTGCTTATGTTATCGGCTACAATTCGGACATGCGCAGTTTCGCCCCGAATGCTTTCCTGACGGCTCCAATTTGGAATTGGGGTGCTGTTTACACTAAAATCGCAGAAGAGGTCCATCAGGGAACCTGGAAATCTGAGCAGATCTGGTGGGGAATGAAGGAAGATCTGGTGCGTCTAGCTGAGTTCAGCCCCAAGGTTCCTGCTGCAGTAAAAAAACTGGTTGAAGAGAAAACCAGTGCGATCAAAGCGGGTTCTTTCCACCCCTTTGCTGGACCGATCAAGGATCAGACTGGCAAGGAAGTTGTTGCTGCTGGCCAGATTCTGGATGATGGCGCTCTGCTCGGGATGAACTTTTTTGTCGAAGGCGTCCAGGGGACAATCTCTAAATAACTTATGCTCACAATTTGAGGCACGCTGCAAAGCGTGCCTTTTTTATACTCTATGACTGATTTTCTACATATCCAAAACATTCGTAAAACGTTTCCCGGTGTCGTTGCTCTGGATGATGTCTCATTTTCTGTCTCTCCAGGTGAGATCCATACACTGTTGGGTGAAAATGGTGCCGGTAAAAGTACCTTGATGAATGTTTTAACTGGCCTCTATCATCCGGATTGTGGGGAAATCACAATCGCTGGGAAGAGAGTTCATTTTACCAGCCCCCGCGATTCCCTCAGCTTTGGTATCGGGATGGTTCACCAACACTTTATGCTGGTACCGGCCCATTCTGTTTTTGAAAATATTCTGCTGGCTCTCGAGAACGTCCCCAATTTTTTTAATCGTAAAGTTTATAAAGTGAAAATCCAGAAACTGATCAATGAATTTAATCTTGATCTTGATCTTGATCTTCCAGTCTGGAAGCTCTCCATCGGAGCACAGCAGTGGATTGAATTGATTAAATTACTGATGCGGGATTGTCAGTTACTGATCCTCGATGAACCAACTGCAGTTCTCACCCCTCAGGAGGCAGAACGGTTATTTACGGTCTTGCAGCAGCTCAAAAAGCAGGGGAAAAGTATCATTTTTATCTCTCACAAAATGCGTGAGGTGATGGAGGTTTCTGATCGGGTCACCATCCTCAAAAAAGGGCGAAGTCTTGAGACCCTGGTGCGTGGTAATTTTGATGAATCAAAACTGGCGTCATTAATGATCGGCAAGGATAAAATCCCAGAGTGGCAAAAGCAACTGCATGTCTCCAAAGAAGTTGTTCTGGATATTCAAAACCTATCGGCACGCAATGATCGAGGGCTTATCGCTCTGGATAAGTTCAATCTTAAATTGAAAAAAGGGGAAATTCTCGGAATTGCCGGGGTGGCAGGAAATGGTCAGAAAGCCCTTGCTGAGGTTTTGACTGGGCTGAAGAATACTATTCAGGGGAAGGTTCTAGCCAGGGGAGAAGATATCTCCAATAGCAACGCTAGGTATTCCTATATTGCTGGGATCGCCCATATCCCGGAGGATCGTAAGGCGATCGGGATTGCGCCGGATATGAGTGTTGACGAAAATTTGATTATGAAAAGCTTCAAGAGTGGTTTGTTTCGGAACTGGATTTTTCAGAATAAACGGGCAATCCGTCATAATGCGGTAAAGAAGATTGAACAGTTTACGATAAAAAGTGGTCCTGAAGGGACCCCGATCCGTTATTTATCGGGTGGAAATATTCAGAAGGTCATCATTGCTCGAGAATTATCAGAAAATCCGGTGGTTCTGGTAGCTCTCTATCCGACCCGCGGTCTCGATATCGGCAGTGCTGAATATGTTCATAAGGTTATTGCGGATGGTGCCGATCGTGGCATGAGTACCATCTTGATTGCCGAAGATCTGGACGAATTACTCAAACTCAGTGACCGTATTGCGGTGATGTTTCGCGGCAGACTGGTTGGCTATGTTGATCCTCGTCACACCACCCGGGAAGAGATCGGGTTGATGATGAGTGGAGAAAAAGGGAACCTGTCGGACTTGCCATGAATCTACTACGAAATCGCCTGATCGGCTCATATTCCCAATCCTTTTCGACAAATAGCTTCGGCTATTCGTTCTCAAACGATCGAAAATCTGATCTCGACCAATCGATTTCTCGCGACGATTCGGCAAACCCGATAGGCTCCCAGGGAGATGGCAGATGAAGCTGGTTATAGAACGTCGCGAAATATCTTCAAGCCTACTCCGTTTCAGCGCCCCGGTCGCTTCAATTGCGGTTGCCCTGTTTGTTGCCGGGTTCTTATTGCTGGCAAGTGGTGTCAATCCTCTGGATGCCTATAGAGAAATCATCATCGAATCCCTTGGCTCACTTTATGGCCTATCGGAAACTTTAGTTAAAACAACCCCACTGATTTTTGCCGGATTGGGAGTCAGCCTGGCATTTCGGATGCAGATCTGGAATATCGGTGCCGAGGGACAAATCTATATGGGGGCTATGGGGGCCACCTGGGTCGCTCTTTTTTCCGGGATCCAAAATCATTGGATGATGATGGTTGCGATGTTTTTCGCTGCATTTTTCTGTGGGGGTCTGTGGGCCGGGGTAGCCGGTATCTTACGGGCGCGCTGGCAGGTCAATGAGGTTATCGTCACTCTGTTGATGAATTACATCGCCATTCTAGGGGTCGATTATCTGATCTATGGTCCATGGAAAGATCCTAAGGGGTTCAACTTCCCCTTAACCGCTCAATTCAGCGATGCTGCCCGTTTTGCCGAATATTTTAATACCCGTTTTCACAGTGGTTTTTTCCTCGCTATTTTTTGCGCATTGATCCTCTATTTGTTTATTGAGCGTACCGTCTGGGGCTATGAAATAAAAGTGATCGGCAGTAATCCGAAGGCCGCGCAATATGCCGGGATGAATACCGGAATGGCAATTTTTTTCGTCCTCTTCTTAAGCGGTGCAATTGCTGGAATCGCCGGATTCAGTGAAGTGGCAGGGTTACAACATCGTTTGCAGCACGGCATTTCTCCCGGTTATGGCTATACCGCAATTATTATTGCCTGGCTGGCTAAGCGGAGTGCTATCGGGGTCGTTATTGTCTCATTTTTGATGGGAGTCCTGCTGGTTGGTGGTGACAGTTTACAGTTGTTGTGGCAGTTACCGGTTGCTTTTGTTTATGCCTTTCAGGGGTTGATTCTGTTTTTCTTGTTAGCGTCTGATTTCTTTATTATCTATCGGGTCAAACTGATCAGGGGAGTTTCTCATGCTTGAGATATTGCTTGATGCCACCGTGCGGGCAGGCACCCCGATTTTATTTGCGACCCTGGGAGCAATCATCAATGAACGCGCCGGTATCATTAATCTTGGTATCGAAGGGTTGATGCTGATTGGTGCCTTGGCTGGTTTTGCTGGAACCTATTTGACCGGTTCATTGTTGCTGGGGGTGCTGTTTGCTTTTGCCGCATCTTTTCTGGCGGGCAGTATCCACGCATTGATTACGGTTCAATTGCGTGGAAATCAGATTGTCAGTGGTTTGGCTCTGACGATGTTTGGGATAGGTATTACAGCGCTGTTTGGCAGGGGAATGGTTGGTTTGACTATCGTCGGGTTCAAGCGGGTCGCAATCCCCGGATTAAGTCAACTGCCGATTATTGGCAGGCCATTTTTTAATCAGGACCTGTTGATCTATTTCAGCTTTCTGCTGGTGTTTTTGATCTGGTTTTTCTTTTATCGAACCCGCTGGGGGCTGGGGTTAAGAAGCATTGGCGAAAATCCTGGTGCTGCCGATACCTGTGGCTTTTCAGTGATTACTTATCGATTTTTTGCTGTGACAATCGGTTCAGGATTGGTTGGAATCGGCGGCGCTTATCTGAGTTTGGCAACAACTCCCATGTGGATTGAAAACATGTCTGCCGGGCGGGGTTGGATTGCCGTAGCGCTGGTTATTTTTGCCGGCTGGTCAAGTCCCAGGGCGATGCTGGGAGCTTATCTGTTCGGCGGGATTACCGCAATGCAGCTCCGTTTTCAGGCCATGGGAACGACCGTCAGTGCCCATGTCCTGCAGATGTTACCCTACTTTTTTACTATTCTGGTTCTGGTCGTTTCTACCATGCGATTACAAAAAGGTGCCAGCCAGCAACCGGAGGGCCTTGGGCTCCCCTATGACCGAGAGGATCGCAAATGAGTGCAGCTGAGGTTTTGTTAGAACGTATCCGTCAGGATGGAGCAATTAATGGTGAAATTATCAAGGTTGATCAGTTTCTCAACCACAGGGTTGATCCGGTGCTGGTTCATATTTTAGGGGATGATATTGCGGCCCGCTTTGTCGCTCTCCATGTGACGAAAATACTTACGGCTGAAACCAGTGGGATTATGGTGGCTCAAGCAGTCGCTCTGAAGCTACAGGTTCCGTTTGTCTATGCTAAAAAGAAACGTCCCATCACCATGCCGGAATATTTTGCTGCAGCCAGCTACTCCTTCACCAAACAGGAGTCAACCACCCTCTATGTTTCTAAAGAAGTTCTCCATCCATCAGATAGAGTCCTGTTTATTGATGATTTTTATGCCAAGGGATCAACCCTGAAAGGGATTGAAGAAATTGTTGCTCAATCCGGGGCAGAACTGGTGGGAGCGGCGGTCATTATCAATAAATCAACCCGGCGGGATATTGAGTCGATTCTGACACTGGAAGATTTGCAGTAATTGATTTGTTGGCAAAAATACTCTTTTTTTAACGGTTCGACAGAAGCATGGCAAAATACTCTCAACATATAGTGGACCCCATCCCCATTCGTGCACAACTCTCCCGACAGATTGAAGTCACCTCAGCAACCTGTGTCCAGTGTCAGGTTTGTGTTAACGAATGCCGGTTCCTGCAACTTCATGGTGATCCCAAGTTTCTTGCTGATAACTACAATCCAGCGGATGATTTTTTACATATCCCTTTTGAATGCAGCTTGTGTGAATTGTGCACCGCCGTCTGTCCTCATGGAGTGGAACCCCCGAAATTATTTCTTGAAATGCGCCGTGAAGCCTTTAATCGTGGACAGAATGATCTTCCACAACACCGCGGATTACGAAATTACGAGAAAAAAGGGACGTCTAAACGCTTCAGCTGGTATGCCCTGCCGGAAAATTGCGATACAATTTTCTTTCCCGGCTGTGCTTTAACTGGTTCACGTTCTGAAACTACCCTGAAGGTTTTTGAATCTTTGCAGCGCTGCATTCCGACCATTGGGATTGTTCTCGATTGCTGCACCAAGCCGTCCCACGACTTGGGAGACGAAGAATACTTTCTCACCATGTTTGGTGAAATGACCGAGTATTTGCAGATTCAGGGAGTCAAAACCATCCTCCTAGCCTGCCCTAACTGCGATAAAGTTTTCAAAACCTACGCAGACGAATTTAACATTCAGACTGTTTATGAGATTCTTGCGCAAATTGACGCACCGGCTGAATCAGTGGTGAAGACAAAAACAGTAGTTCTCCATGATCCCTGTACCGCCCGGTTCAACTATAACGCTCAGAAAAGTGTGAGAGACCTCCTCAAGAGTCGAGGGATTCTCAGTATTGAGCCGCCCCATAGTGGTAAAAACACCTTATGTTGCGGAGAAGGGGGAGCGGTCAATTGTTTTAAACCGAAACTTGCAAACCACTGGAGTCAAAAACGGACTTCTGAAGCTTGCGGACAACCGATTGTCAGTTATTGTGCCGGGTGTACCCAAATATTGGGGAAATATGGAAAGACAGACCATATTCTTGATCTGCTGTTCGGTGAAACAGCTCAACACGCACCTGTTGCCAGAGCACCACTGACTTATTTTAAACGCCTCAAGCTGAAAAAACATCTGCAGCAACATCTTGCTGCTGCCACAACCAGAGAACGCACCTTCCCGGTTAAACAAAGACAAAAAATTGGCAGAGAGCTTATCTTCTTCTTGTTGGGATTTATGTTTCTGCTTGTCCCCGGACTCATTTATCTGCTTTAAATCGGCGGACGTCTACCGTCAGTCCGGTATCA
>CAZGKZ010000030.1:0-9277 GCA_964526315.1 uncultured Geobacteraceae bacterium | reverse complement strand
CCCTTTCAACATCCGGAGAGGATCATCTAGTAAGCTTTTTGGTGAGCAGGTCGCTAATCTCCGTTTTTGCAGATCATCGACTCCACCGGTTGGATCAAGCAGTTCAGTCTCAGGAAATAGTTCATCAAGGGGAAGCGCCAAGGCATTAATGGTAAAGTCACGGAGTTGCAGATCTGCAGTGATTGTGGGTGCCCGTAATGGGGTAAAATCAAGATCCAGACCATTTTCCAGTAAAACCCGACTCTGCCGCCGTTCTTCATCAAGCCAAAACCAATGGGCTGACACCTCTTTTGCCCAAGTTTGAATCAGGAGGGTTGGATCACCGGAACAGGTGATATCGATATCGTTCTGTGGTAAACCGAGAATGGAGTTACGTAGACAGCCCCCCACCAGCCAAAATTCATCAGAACTTTTTTGCATTTGAGAAATCAGTGATTTTAAATCACGATTTTCATTAAGAAACAAAATAAGGTTGGAAATTCCAGACAACATACCATCTCGCCCCAAATACAAAATTACAGCATCAATCAAAGGTCACCTTCAGGGACAATTATTCAATCCATGAAGTGTCTCCACTGCCTTGACGGATGATCTCTATCTGGTCATTCAACAGGCTGACAACTGTTGAAGCTTCACTCATGGCGATTCCGCCATCAATCACAAAATCAACCAGATGCCCCATCCGCTCTTCTATGTCCCAAGGATCCTGAGGGGTATCTTCCCCTGAAGTATTTGCACTGGTCGTGACGAGAGGCCGGCCAAGTTCCCTGACAATTGCACGACAAATTTCATTTTCCGGCATCCGCACACCGACAGTTTTCTGTTTGGTACTGAGAGAATCGGGAACAATTTTTGTGGCATCAAGAACAAAGGTGTAAGCTCCGGGAAGGTGTCTTTTCATCACCTTAAAAGCAAAGTTACTCACCTGTGCATAATGGGAAATTTCAGCAAGATCATTACAAATAAAGGAGAACGGCTTGCGTTGATCCCGCTGCTTAATTTGAAATATTTGTTTAATTCCCTTACGGTTAAAAATATCGCAACCGATTCCATAAGTTGTGTCGGTCGGATAAATAATCACCCCACCCTGCTCCAGACAGGTCACAACCTGTTTGATTAAACGAGGTTGAGGATTTTCAGGATTAATTGATAATAACACCACCAACTCCATCAGTATCATTTAAATTAAGACGTTAACCCTATTGTTAAAGTCCATGCCTTTTTAACAGGTCATATAACGTCGGACGACTCACAGCCAATTCCTTAGCAGCGTTAACGATATTCCCTTCAGCTCGTTCTAATGCCTGCTGTAACAAAATACTCTCAACCTGAAAGCGTGCGGCCTTCAGTGTCAATCCCGCAAAGTTGAATCCACTATTTTTATCAAGAGAGTCTGCAAGATTGTCATTATTATGAGACTCATTAACGGATGAGTTCTCTAATTTTTCTTCAAAACCAAGATCATATTCATCAACAATCGGGCTTTCGGCCATAACAACAGCACGTTTAATCTTATTCTCAAGTTCACGCACATTTCCTGGCCAATCATAAGATCTCAACCAGGCAAGTGCAGTACGACTGAAACCTCTGACTTTCTGACCAAATTCCTGACCAAACCGGCGCAGAAAAATATTGGCAAGAAGTTCGATATCTTCACCCCGCTCACGCAGTGGAGGCAGTTCAATCGTAATAACACCGATCCGATAATAGAGATCCTCTCGAAACTTCCCGGATTTGATTGATTCCTGAATATTAACATTTGTTGCAGCGACAATCCTGGTATCAACAGAGATATCTTCACGTCCCCCGACCCGTTGAATCACTTTTTCCTGTAAAAAACGTAATAGCTTTACCTGTAAAAGAGGTGCCATTTCGCCTATTTCATCAAGAAACAGGGTCCCATCTGCCGCATATTCAACTTTCCCCTGAACCCGGTTTTGTGCTCCGGTAAAAGCCCCTTTTTCATGTCCAAACAGTTCACTTTCAAGCAAACTCTCTGGGATTGCGCCACAGTTTATCGCGACAATGTTCCCCTCTTTTCTGATTCCCCGATCGTGAATCGCCCGGGCAACGACCTCCTTGCCGGTTCCACTTTCACCAAGTATCAAAATCGGCACGTCAATAGATGCCACTTTTTTAATCATGGCAAACACTTGCTGCATCTGTGGGCATTGACCAAAAATACCGCTATAACCATTGGTCTTTCCCTGCTCTGCAACAATTTGTAGTTGACGGTTCTCGGCTTCAAGTCCGGCAAGATGGAAAGCCCGCGCAAGGATGACTTTTAGTTCATCCAGGTCTATTGGTTTGTGATAATAATCATAAGCACCCATTCCAACAGCTGCCAGAGCATTGGCATGATCTTCATTCCCCGAGAGAACAATCACTTTGGTCTCCGGCCGATTTTGCAAAATAAGCTGCAAACACCGTAACCCTTCTGAGGCTCCATCAATATCAGGGGGCAAGCCGAGATCCAAAGTAACAACATCAGGAGAATGCTTGACAAATAACTTGATTGCTTCATCAACTGATTCCGCCAGAAGCACCTGGTATTCTTTCCCCAGTCCCCATTTCAGTTGTTTTCTGATTTCATGACTATCGTCAACAATCAGTAATTTTTTCAAATCAGACTCCATTTATCGGAAAAATATATAATCTATCAACGAGAAGATTTTTCAACGGCTAAGGGGAGAAACAACGTAAACATCGTCCCCTCTCCATGGGTACTTTCAACTTCTATTTTACCACCATGAGACTCAACGATCTGCTTGCATTGATAAAGGCCAATCCCAAATCCATGTATTTTGGTTGTCTCGAAAGGTTTAAATAATTTATTTTGTATAAATTCAACAGACATCCCACAGCCACAATCCTTCACCTCGATAAAAGCCAGATCATCCCGTTGACCAAATACTACCTGAACGGGTAGATCACCTTCTGTTGCCTCGATGGCATTCACCAGTAAGTTCAAGATGACCTTGTAGATTTCTTCCTCATCAACAGCAACCTGAACAGATAAACCATTGGTCTCAATATGCGAAGCGGTCGTTTCTACAGCATCTTCAATAATCTTGTTGAGTGCGACAGAAGAGATCGCAAGTTGCGGTTTTTCCTTAATATTTTTCAAACGAGAAATCAATCTCTTCATATTCCCAACTGTATTTCCAACAGTCTCAAGCATATCCTGCTGAAAATCAGGGTCACTAATATAATCACGAGCATTATCCAGCATGAGAGACAAACCTGAAACTTGATTTTTAAGATCATGCAGGACGAAAGTTGACACTTTACCAATCGCTGCCAGTTCTCTGGTTGTTGTCAGTTGCTCCGAAAGACGTAGTCCCTGGACTGTTGCAATAGCTTGACGCGACAACATGCGCAATAAATCATAGTCTTCGTAAGTCAATTCTTCAGCAGAATTAATTTGCTCACCCATGATAATAAAACCAGCAAGTTCCTCATCAAAAAATAGTGGTACAACCAAAAATGCCCCGACATCATCAAATGAGTCAATCAACGAATCCTTTAACTCAGGGTGACTCTCTTTAAGGTTAATAATCCAATCTCTTTGTTTAAGCTGGATAATAAGCGGGTCATTATCGGAAAATGGACGCCAATCACGTCTAAAATTAAAGGAAACAGAATGGGTATAGCTGGATAGTTCAAAATCATAAAGATAAAAAGCGGCTCCCTTACAGGCGAGTGGCTCGCAGAACAAATCAAGGATCGCGGTTTGAATTTCAGATAATGTTATTCCGGAAGTGACTCTATTGGCAAAATTTTGCCACTGCTCTTTATAATCATATTTACTTTGATAAAAATTCTTATGCAGAGTCACCTTTAGTCTGCGACGTAGTTTCTCTGAGAGAAAGACAACCGCAAGGGCGAGACAGCTGAGAAGAATTATTGCATAAAATATTGGTTTTGCATCTGAAATATTGAGATAGCGCAACCCTTCACCAAGTCCGCCTAATAAAATCAAATACCCCCCGACAATCAATAGAACCAAGGAGCGATGAGCAATCCCACGAGATAGAGAGAGTTTTCCTTTTGTATCACGAAATAGCCGTGAATACAGGAATAGCAGGGCTGCAAAAAATACGGCTACGGAACGTATATCCAAATAATTCAGATTAATCGATCGATATAATAAACTGTGACTGAAATAGAGGGCAAAAGAGACCAGTAAAAGACCACTTCCAAGTACCAATAGTTTGATATTCCACCGCTGGGACTGATGTAACCCGGCAAGAGTTCTTTCTAATTGAACCAGGCCAAAGACCAGGAAAACCATCAGCAATAGATAAATGACAAAACCAGAATTCGTCAGAAAGATGATATGTTCTTCAGAAAAATCGGGCGAAAAAAGTATTTCATCCAAGGGGCGGATAATAACAAAGAGAAGTAAAGAGATAGCGATAGTTATAGATATCCAGAAGCCGTAGCCTTTATATATTTCAGAATTGTCTCTAAAAGCAGTTTTCGTATAAAAGTAACAGCAGAGGACGGTTAAAACCTCAAGAATCAGACCATATTTCTGCCAAAGAAATAGCTCTTCAGGATATTGGAGAGAACGGAGATTGGTGAATGCAAGACCCGAAATAAAAAACATTGCCGAAATAAAAAATACGATTGAAACCGTATAGGATCGGCGCAATAGCAAAACAATCCCGACAACAGGACATAATAGAATATTTGACCAGAGAAGGATTTGGGTCAGCATCAATCTTAAACCACCTTATTAAAGTAAACGCCCGACACCGAAATATTCAAAACCTTCACTGCGAATATAGTCAGGTTCATACTGATTCCGACCATCAAATATAATTTGCTGCGCCATTGAGCGACGCATTGCTGCAAGGTCAGGATTACGGAACGGCTTCCATTCCGTCACCAACAGCAGCGCATCGACCCCTTGCAAGGCTTCATACTGATTTGCAACAAATTGGATAGCTCCTGATTCAAACCACTCCAGAGGGAGTTCTTTCTCTGCCACTTCCATTGCAACAGGATCATAAATCAGAGCCTTTGCCCCGGCGGCTACCAGATCGGCCAATAGGGTTTTAGCTGGAGCTTCACGCATATCATCAGTTCCAGGTTTAAAAGCCAACCCCCAGACACCAAAAGTTAAGCCGCTCAGATCGCGCCCGAAGCGGGTAGAAAGCTGTCTGGAAAACCAGTGTTTCTGCTGCCGGTTACGACTTTCTACCGCAAGTAAAACCTCAGGTACAAAATCAACATCCTCAGCCATCCGAACCAACGCCTGAACATCCTTAGGAAAACAGGAACCGCCATAACCACAACCAGGATAGATAAAAGAGAAACCGATTCTCCCATCTGACCCGATCCCTCTACGGACGTTTTCAACGTCAACGTCCATCAATTCACAAAGATTGGAGATTTCATTGATAAAAGATATCTTGGTCGCCAGCATTGAATTTGCTGCATACTTAGTCATTTCTGCATCTCGAACACCCATGAAAATAGTTCGTTCATGGTTGCGGTTAAATGGTGCATAGAGCTGCCGCATCACATCTTTGGCGCGATCACTTTCGGTTCCGATGACAACCCGGTCCGGTTTCATGAAATCATCAATTGCCGCCCCTTCTTTCAAAAATTCCGGATTACTCACCACATCAAAATCGACTTGAACATTGCGCTTATTCAGCTCATCCTGAATAGTTTTTCTAACCAGGTCAGCTGTCCCCACCGGGACGGTAGATTTATCAACAATAACTGAATACTCAGTGATCAAGCTGCCAATTTCCTGAGCAACAGCCAGAACATATTTCAGATCAGCAGAGCCATCTTCACCCGGAGGGGTTCCAACAGCTATAAAATAAACATTGGAAGTTTCCTGTGCTTCAGCCAGACTGGTGGTGAAGCGAAGGCGCTGTTCAGCGATATTTCTCTGGACAATAACTTCCAGTCCTGGTTCGTAAATAGGCAATTTACCCTTCTTCAGGTTGTTTATTTTTTCTTGGTCTATATCAACGCAGCAGACTCGGTTGCCCATTTCAGCAAAGCAAGCACCACTGACCAGGCCAACATAACCAGTTCCAATAATTGTTAAGTCCATTTATTTACTCCAAAGAGAAGGTTCAGGATATGCTAATAAATATTTGAAGAGAGGCTCAAATAATTTACAGCCCCCATCGCTACCTACCTACCGGCAACAACATTAATATAAATCAATTCGTCACAATAAAGGGTACTATTTCATAAGTCAAACTTAGAATAAAAAGAGAATCTTCTTACTAACAAAATATGATGTAAAACCGAAGATCAAGTTGAGGCGTTACAAACAATGATCTGAAATCAAAGTAATAATTGCAGACCGGAAACTTTACGCATGGCTGCATAGATACTGGTCAGTTGTTGGTAATTATCTAGTGTCACAGAAAGTGAAACTGACTGGTATCCCCCCTTGTTGCTGGGGCGACATTTAATAGCATCGTCAGCAACTACAGCAAATTTCTTAGCGGCAGCCACAATTCCGTCCCTGAAGCGACTCTCCGCGACACCAATCGCCTTAAATTGGTAACAACAGGGAAAATTGAAAAGATCCTCAGATTTAAAATCTTCCATTTTAATTCTCACCTTGTCCGGTATGCCCAAAGCCTCCCGCACCACGTAAAGTTTCAGAGAGATCATCAACCAAGATCAATTCTGCCTGACAGACCGGTGCCACAACAATTTGGGCAATTCTATCACCTGAATGAATTGTGAAACTTTCAGAGCCGTGGTTTATAAGAATAATAGCTATTTCACCGCGATAGTCCGCATCAATCGTTCCGGGAGAGTTGACCAGAGCAATACCATGCTTTATTGCCAATCCTGAGCGGGGTCGAACCTGCACTTCATATCCAGAGGGTATTGCAAAAGCCAGTCCCGTAGGGACCAGACAACGCTGACCTGGTTCAATGGTCCTATCAGCATCAAGAAAGGCACAAATATCCATTCCGGCTGCTAGTTCGGTCATATATTTTGGAACTTTGCTATCTGGGTGAAGTTTTTTTACTTGGATTTGAGTTTTTTGCATCATGAATTCCATGAAAAAGGGCTGGTGAAGAGTTCAATCTTCACCAGCCAATATAACAAAAACAGAAATAAATATTTAAAAAAGATTACCCTTCTTCAGGCAATTCCATACCAAGTGCCGCTTTACGGGACAGCTTGATTTTACCCTGACGATCAACACCAATACACTTAACCAAGACCTTATCACCTTCGTTCAGGACATCAGTCACGTTGCGTACTCGTTCTTTTGCCAGTTCAGAAACATGGACCAGACCATCTGTTCCAGGGAAAATCTCAACAAAGGCACCAAATTCCATAATCTTTTTAACTGTACCCATATAGAGTTTATCGACCTCTGCAGACTGGGTCAGATCACGGATCATCTGGATTGCCTGTTTAGCGGCAGCACCATCGGTGGAAGCGATCTTAATGGTACCATCATCTTCAATATCGATAGCACAACCAGTGGCCTCAATAATGCCACGAATATTCTTGCCACCCGAACCAATAACGGTTCTCACCTGATCCGATTTCACCTTAATACTGGTGATCTGCGGAGCATGCTTTGATAGTTCAGCACGTGGCGCATCAATCGCTTTTGCCATTTCACCAAGGATATGAATCCGACCTTCACGAGCTTGCTCTAAAGCCTGCTGCATGATTTCTTTAGTGACCCCACTGATTTTGATATCCATCTGCAGGGCGGTAATCCCTTTGGCAGAACCGGTCACTTTAAAGTCCATATCACCAAGATGATCTTCGTCACCAAGGATATCAGATAATACAGCAACATCATCGCCTTCTTTAATCAAACCCATGGCGATTCCTGAAATAGCTTCAGAAACTGGTACACCAGCATCCATCAGCGACAGAGACGCACCACAGACCGATGCCATCGATGAAGAACCATTTGACTCAAGAACGTCAGAGACGACCCGGATGGTATAAGGAAAATCTTCATGCTTCGGTAGAATTTGCGCGGCACTTCGCTCAGCAAGCATCCCATGACCAATCTCGCGACGGCCCGGGAACAGACGCATACTGGTTTCGCCAACACAGAATGGAGGGAAGTTATAATGGAGTAAGAATTTTTTAAAATCCATCCCCTGAACATTATCCATCCGCTGCTCATCAACCTTGGTACCCAAAGTTGCAGTGACAAGAGCCTGAGTTTCACCACGGGTAAACAGAGCGCTACCATGAGCACGTGGCAGAAGACCAACTTCACAGCTGATTGGACGGATGGTGGTCATATCACGACCATCTATACGGATCCGATCCTTTGTGACCATCTGACGAATCACTCTTTTTTCCACCGCGCCCAAGGCTGCAGAAATTTCATCTTCACGATCCTCGAACTGTTCTGCCAGTTGCTCTTTGACTTCAGTACGGATATCGCCCAGAGCAGCGTAGCGCTCTTGCTTGGTTTGAATTTTAGCTGCAACGGCAACTTTAGCTTCTGCCAACTCAGTCACTTTAGCAACCAGAACTTCATCGGGCTCAGGGACTTCGAAAACACGCATCTCTTTACCGACCAACTTAGCCAACTCTTCCTGGACGGCAATCAGTGGCTGCAGAGCAGTATGGCCGAAGAAAATAGCGTCAAGCATATCGCTCTCACTGAAGAAATCGGACTCACCTTCAACCATCATGACCGCATCTTTGGAACCGGAAACAATAATTTCAAGATCACTCTCAGCTATTTGTTCATTGGTCGGATTGGCAATCAATTGACCCTCGACACGACCAACCCGAACCGCAGCAATTGGACCTTCAAACGGGATACCTGAAACTGCCACAGATGCAGAAGCGGCAACCATTGCCAGAGTATCTGGATCATTGACCAGATCGGCAGAAATAACCGATGGCATGATCTGAGTTTCAAACATGTAACCCTTAGGGAACAATGGGCGCATGGGGCGATCAATGAGACGACAGATCAGGGTTTCACGTTCTGTGGAACCACGCTCACGACGAAAGAAAGAACCAGGGATTTTACCTGCAGAATAAAACTTCTCAGCATAATTGACGGTCAAAGGGAAGAAATCCTGACCCGCACGCATTTTTTTAGCTGAAACTACGGTACAAAGTACTTTTGTTTCACCGTAAGTGAGAATAACAGCACCGTCAGCCTGACGGGCAACTTTTCCTGTTTCAATAGTCAGAGGCTGACCATTGAACTCGACTTCAACCTTATGAAAGGCCATATAATGTACTCCTTTAAATATTGATTCCATCCATATGGAATCTTCGCTTG
>CAZGKZ010000029.1:3882-9323 GCA_964526315.1 uncultured Geobacteraceae bacterium | reverse complement strand
TGAAGCAATAGCAAAGCGGAGAAATGCGGCAGCAAAGGCTTCAACCTCCCCGACGAGTAGTCGCCCGGCGATAAAAGTCCCTCCCCAGAACAGCGCCATCAGCAGGAGTTTTAAATAAGTTGTCAGGTTGGTTGGGGTCGACATGGGCCAACTTATACCCTATTCAGATGGGATAGAGGGATAAATTTGTCGGATTAATCGAGCTGTGGTTCAGGAGACCGGGGTTTCCCCCAATATTCATGGAGCAACAGTGAAAATAACAGGACTGCTCCGCCGATGCAGAGCCGGGTCAGGTTGGCGTCACGGTTCCAGATCAAGAGATTAACCACCAGACCGGCTGGAACCAGAGCATTATTCATAATAGCAAGGGTTCCGCTATCAACTTTAGTTGCCCCTTTATTCCAGAAAAAATAGCCAAGGCCGGATGCGATCAAGCCGAGGTAGAGGAGGATCTCCCACTGGAGTGAGGTGGTCGGCAGTTTGGCAGGATTACCGAACAACAACCAGGTCACCATGGTGACAATCAGGGCCCCGATGTAGAAGTAGCCAAAGATAGCCCGCTGCGGCAATTGTAGATTTTGCCGCTGTAGCAGCACTTTATAGCCAACCTGGCCAATGGCAAAACAGATATTTGCCCCCTGTACCACCAGAAAACCGATAAAAACTTCACCGCCGATTGAACTATAACGGATAATCGCAGCCCCCAGGACTGCAACCAGTGCAGTGATCAAATACCTGGTGCTGAAACGTCCTTGTAATAGATCAAAGATCAGGGTCACGTAGATTGGGGTCAGAATGGTAAAGATCAAAACTTCTGGCACACTCAACAGCAGGAATGATTGATAGTAAAAAACATACATACAGCCCAACTGAATTGCTCCAAGCCCCATCAATTTTGCAGCAAGTTTCAGCGGAATCCGGCGGATAAAGGGGAGAAAAACCACTGTCGCCAACGCTACCCGGGTGAGAACAGAGAAATAAGCATCTACCTGTCCTGCCAGATAGACACCAATCAGGCTGAAGGAAAATGCCCAGAGGATTGTGATTGCGGTGAGGTAGCCCATTTTGTGACCCCTAGTTGTGTTGGCTTTTAAGAATATAACTTGAAGATGGGAATAAAGCAGATAAGGGAAAGGCTAGTCAACCTAAAAATAAAATTAGGTTTACTAGTGGGATTCCATCAAGTAAATAGAAGGAAATGTTTGCTTATGCTGGATATTAACGAAAAGCACCGCGCCGGAACAATCGCCAGAAAATAACCAGAACAGCTAATGGGGGTATCCGCTTCAAAGTGGGGCTCACTTCAATACTGACACCGGAATGGCGTTCAATTTTCCAAAGGATATAATCGACTCCCCCCTTGAATGTTAACAGCCCTTTTGCAAGTCGCAGAATGGAGAGGATCTTTCCCTGAATAGCTCTGACTTTCCAGGCAATATTGCTTACTTTGCGGTTTTTTTCTGAGGTCATGACCTGGTAGCAGCAAGGAGTAGCGTCTGCATTGGTCGTTACTCTGAAACGGGGATTTTCAAGAGCGGCCCGGGTCAACTGTTGATAATAGTCCGGGTCACTGTCAAACAGTCGCGCTGCCCCATCGGCTTGTTCGGTTCGTAGTTCCGAGCGGTAGCTGAGAGAGAGCCCCCGTGCCCACAAATCCCGGGCACTGAAAGGGGATTCCATTTGCGGCAGTGCACGACTGATAAAGGTCATCACTGCGCAGGCCAGGGATTCCATAACCTCTATAGTTGTCTGTTCACTGTGGCTATAGATCAAACCACATTTCTGTGCAAACCTTCCCCACAGGTAGGAGTGAAACCAGTTCTCCGTTCCGTTACGAAAATCGGCAAGTGTGAGTACTGCATATTTGGCCCGTAGAGTACGTCCCTGAAACGGAACTTCCAGATAAAATACATTTGGTGGGAGAAGCTGGTTAAAAAAGGCCAGGGTTCGGCTCTCAAATGCAGCACGATAATCGTCAACCAGCAGGTAAAGGTCTGCCAACCCATCATCAACATCACCACTGCGTAGACAGGAACCATAAAACAGCACGGCACGAACTGAATCACCGTGGTTGTTGCGGGCCGCATCAACCAGAGCGCTGATCGCAGGGGTGATCTCTTGTGTTGTTTGGGTGGTGAGTAGCTCCAGCAGTTTTTCTGGAATATTTTTTTGTTCTGGTATGTTCATTGATTTTAAAATTGCTCCATGTGTCTCAGCACAAAAACAGGACAGGTCCGGCAGCACTTATCGTCAACGGCCCTTGTCCAATGGCATACAGTTCCCCATCCAGAGTAAAATCACCCTCAATCTCCAATTGTACCTCATGGATATTATGACTGACGAAACCATTTTCCGGGGTCGCATAGCGATTTTTTTGCCAGCGGAACAGGGAGGGGATCACCCGGAACAGATATTTTGGTTCGGCAGCAATTTCAGTGTAGCGCAACGGGCCCTCTTCGGTTCCCCAGTAGGGCTGCATCCCAAAAAATAGATGGTTGAGGGTGCTGATCAGAACAATAAGGTTTAACCTCTCTTGTTCGGGTTGCTCATCAATTCTGGATCTGGTTAAAAGTGGGGGGACTGTTTCGTGATTTTTACGCAGAACCGCCAGCAACATTTTCAGTAGAGTGACTCCCGGCATAAGTTGACCGCGCCAACCCATCGGGTTGACTCCACTGTGAAATGCTTTTATCCCCTGGCAGATAGCACCGGCACCAAAGAACATCCCACATTGAGTCGGTTGTCCATTGCCTCTCTGAACTCGAAGAATCGGGCGGGGTTGGAGAGTCAAACTTGAGTCTCTCTCCTTTGCCCAGCGGAGGGCCTGGGATAAACCTGCAGTTCTTGAGCCCGGAATGCCGACATCTCGGGGAAGCATGCTGGTGGTTCCTGCTCGTAGCAGGGCAAGCAGTGGTGGGGTGGGGAAAATTTCTGCACGATCTATAAATGTCAGTACGGCCTGGGCGGTTCCATCTCCCCCATTGATAACAATAAGTTCTACCCCATTCTGGGCAAAATAGGCGAGGGCTTCGGTCATCCCCTCCAGAGTGAAAGCCTCACGGTGGAGAACCTCCGGCCACTGCGCCAGAATCTTGTAGATTCCACCGAGCCCTTTTTTATTGCCACCACTGCGTGGATTTGACAGGACTCCCACTCGCAGGGAGTGTCCATCTATGGAACAATCAACCACCGAATTGGGGGAAGAGCCAATATTGTTAATGTCCTCCTCCAATGTCGGTATCAGGACGTTGACAAAACCACCTTTGGATCATCGAGAGTTTCCCATTGACCGGATCAGCATCGAGGAACCAGGAACGGAGCGGCCCGATTTCTTTCTTGTATTGAAAGCCTGCTTTTAGACGATAAACCAAGAAGCAGCTGGAGAGAATTGTCCATAGAGATATGGCAAAGAAACCAAGATCGGGGCGGCTATAAAGCATGAACAGCGTTAGTAAAAGCAGATTAGGATTCCGCCGTCCGGTAATCAGCCTGAAGCAGGAATCGATGGTCTGCCAGCAAAAAATTCCGGAGGGTTCCAGAAGTTTTTTGAAAAATCCCTCGCAAAGCCGACCGACAACATAACCGATAAAGGTTATCCAGATAAGCAGATTCAGGGGGAGAGCCATAATTTCCGGGTGCGTAGATTGCAGACTGAATCCCCAGGCAAAGTACCAGAGGGGTGGAAAAATCAGGTCAATGCCGTGATCAAAGATATTGCCAAAGGAGCTGTAATTGATGGTGACCCGGGCCAGTTTACCATCGACCGTATCGAGAAATGTCATCAACCAGGCAGAGAGCAATCCCCAAGCGTAAGCGCCATAATAAAATTGGAACAAGGCCATGATTGAAAGAATCAAACTAATGCTGGTCACGTGGTTGGGAACAATTCCGTGTCGGGAACAGTAGCCGACAACCCATTGCGCCGGTTTTGGCCAGAGCCATTTTGTCACCAGGTCAGTGACCCCTTTATAGGAACCGGAAAAGAGTCGTTTCTCCAGGCGACGGCGATTTTGTTCGGTGATTGGAAACAGATAGGGAGGATCAATTTTACGCAATTGCTTTAGATAAACAGGAACCAGAGTTTCCGGGGTTTCTCGCCGCAAGCCGTCAGGGTACTCCTCAACAATCTCGCCGCAGAGGATTTTCTCCATTTTATCGGCCAACTTGCTGGGAACATAGGCAGCAACAGGTTGAGCCCCCTGAGGAGTGTTGTATTCCAGGACCGCTCCTTCAGTTTCAATAATATTGACGATAATCCGTTGATCATAGAGAAAATCACCACGCAGCAGCAGGACTGTGTCATTTTCAGTAAGGGTCTGGTTTTCTTCCAGGGTAGCTGAAATTCCCGCTTTATTGAGCATCCTTTCAAGACGTTCACGAGAGGATAGGCCCCATAAGGGGATAGAATTTTCCTGTAAAATTCGCGCGTAAATAGCCATAGGTCCCAACTTTAATGAGGGTTTCTTGGTGGAATAAATAAGGCAGCCACTATATACTCACCGAATGGTGAATGTAAAGATAGAGAAACCTCCCTTATCTCTGGAGGGTGGGCAGAAAGGGATCGAAACAACCCGTTCAGATAGCTTTTCTCTGGCGCACCTTTCCGATCCCCATTTGACCTCGTTAACCGATATAAAATTTTCTCAGCTGGCCAATAAGCGGATTCTGGGATACCTCTCCTGGTTGCGTAAACGGCGCTTTGTCCATCGTCGTGAAATTGTCGATTCCCTGGTTGAAGATTTACATATCACCCGGCCGGATCATATTGCCGTGACTGGCGACCTGACCCATCTTGGTTTGCCGATGGAATATGCAGAAGCCAGACAATGGCTCGACTCCCTTGGCACCCCGGAGCAGGTCACGGTTATCCCTGGCAATCACGAAGCTTATTGGGGGGGGGATTGGTTTGAGAAATGTTCCATGTGGGAGCCATATCTGAAGTCTGATACCGATCTGGATATGACCAGAACGGCAAACTTTTTCCCCAGTTTGCGCATCCGTGGAGAGATCGCCCTGATTGGTCTTTGTTCAGCAAGACCCAGCCTTCCTCTGTTGGCGACCGGTAGTCTCGGACAGGAACAACTGGCAGGATTGGAAACCCTGTTAAAGCAGACAGGAGACCAAGGTTTTATGCGGGTTATCCTGGTCCATCATCCCCCCCTTCCGGGAATTGTGAAGCGGCGTAAGTGTCTCACCGATAGTCAGTTATTCATTGATATTCTGGAGCGGTGTGGTGCAGAACTGGTTCTCCATGGCCATGCCCATGTTTCTACCGTGACCAGTTTGCCTACTCTTGCCGGTAAGATTCCGGTCGTTGGTGTTTCATCAGCATCAGCGCTCGATTCTCAACCGGATCATTGTGCCAAATATAATATCTACCAGATTAAAAGAACTGTGAGCGGTTGGGAAGTGGCGATGGAAGTTCGGGGGTATTCCGTGAC